>CAWUJM010000001.1:0-91762 GCA_963922685.1 uncultured Gammaproteobacteria bacterium
CTCAAAAACCACTTCGCGACGCTCAACCAACTTTTCAGCGGGAATTGTTGGGATGTCAGTCAGGCAATATCGCACCCAGCAGAATGTTGCGTTCACGCAGGTCTGCCAGCAAGGTTACGCCTGCCTGCAATACCGGTGCCGGATCGTGTGGCCGTAACAGGGTCGCCATCCTGTCCAGCAGTTCCTGGCCAGTCAATTGCGGTTCTGTCTGTAACGTGGCCAGCAGATGCTGGGTAACGGCGTTAATCTCCAGGAAATGGACCTGATCCAGGCGGTCCCGATAGACCACCAGATGAGTCGGCTGTGCCGGTGGTTCGGTTGGCAGATAATCCGGACTGATACGATGCACCGGATAACGGCAGGTCAGATTCCGCACCGCAGGTGCCACCACCGGACAGCCTGTCAGCAGGTCGCCATTCGGATCATAACGTGCTGTAACCGGCTCATCACTGATCGCCACGGCCAGCTCAGCATATTCATAATGTGCCAGCTCCGACATAAAAGGCCGGTCATCCGGCTGAGCTTCCCGCTCCTGTTCCAGATACGTCACAAATTCCAGCCCGATACGGGTGAACAGGCCGGTGCGACAGGTGTGTTGCTGAAAAAAATCCCGTACCAGCTGATGCCAGTGCGGGTCCGGGGTAATATGGCGTAATACCGGAAAATTGGTCGCCAGGTGACTTTCCATGCCGTTGTATAACAGTTCGGCATAGATCTGAATGCGTTGCTCTGGTACGCCATCCGGGCAGGGTGCCTGTGACGGGTCACGCACCCGCGCAGTCAGTGCCAGTTGATGTTGCTGAAAGACCGGCAGATCAGGCGGCACGCGCGGTACCTGTTGTTGCATGCTGTCGCTGCAAACAACGTATCTGGTCAATCTCGTCCATCAGATCAGCCAGCGGCGGGATGTTGAAATCACGCTCCAGCAGAGTCGGAAAAATGCCGTATCCGGTATAAGCTGCTGCGAGCAGATCCCAGACATCGGGCAGCACGGTTGCACCATGGGTATCAATCCGCAGGCCGTCCGTCCGTTGTTCGTGTCCGGCAATATGGGCATATAACAAGCGTTCAGCCGGTATCTGCTGTAAATAATCCAGCGGATCGAACCCGTGATTGGATGCATTCACAAAGATATTATTGATATCCAGATGATAACCACAGTCAGCCTCGGTTAAGACGGCATTCAGAAATTCAATCTCACTCAGCTCACCCGGCAGTTGGGCATAAGTTGAGACATTTTCCATGCCGATCTGTTGTCCGAGATAGTCCTGTACCTGCCGGATACGTTCCGCCACGTAATGGACAGCCTCTTCAGTAAAGGGTATCGGCATCAGGTCATACAACTGTCCGCTGTCTCCACAATATGACAGATGCTCGGTGTATACCTGAACCTGCCGCTGTCGCAGGAAGTCCCTGATATCACGTAGCAAATCCCGGTCTAACGGTGCCGGGCCGCCGATGTTCAGGGACAGGCCATGACACACCAGAGGATAACGTTCGGTTACCGCATCCAGTGCCTTACCTCTTGCCCCGCCCACGTGGATCCAGTTTTCCGGCGCAACTTCAACAAAACTGATCTGCGTTGGCTGCTGCGCCAGCAGCTGCGCGATCAGTTCCTGTTTCAGGCCCAACCCGGCACCTTGTACCTGATAAGCCATACGGGCTCCTGTCAATTATCAGCCTGCATTGCTTCATTCCTGCTGCCAGCAGCAGGAATGAAGCATCCGGATCAGGTAGCGCCACCACATTTACCGGCACCGCATTTGCCTTCATGACCTTTGTCGGCTGCACCGCCACACTTGCCGGCCCCGCATTTGCCCTCGGCACCTTTTTTCGTTGTGTCACCACCACACTTGCCGGCACCACATTTACCCGCACCGCACTTACCTTCTCTGTCTTTATCGGCAGAACAGACAGGCTGCATATAGCCTGCCTGCAGTTCCGTCAGGCTGAACGGGTTAGCAGACGCTGTCTGGGTCAGCATCAGTGAGCCGGCAACAGCAGCACCCATAGCGATGACAACGGGTTTTACAGATGAATTCATTCTGATCTCCTGAGTTGAGGGAAGATGATGTTTTACGGATATGAACCGCCTAACCAGTTTAACACGCTCTCTGCGACAGACTCATACCGCAAAAGTTTTATGGGATCAGGCTCAAACTGATGCAGGCTATGGATTCCGCGACTTCGCGCGGAATGGCGCCGCGTCAGCCTGAATCACATCCGGAGCCGTGATCACTGGACGACGCGGGCCACTTTTCGCAACTGCAGAATCGCTGTCGCCAGCTCTTCTATCGAATAATCGGTACTGCTGATGTAATGGATCTGATGGTGTTCGTATAAGGCCTTGGCTGCCTTCGTTTCACGCCGGCACTGTGCCAGGTCGGCATATTTTGAGCCGGCGCGCCGTTCTTCACGAATGTGGTGCAACCGGTCTGGTGCAATATCCAGTCCGATCAACTTTGCCCTGAGTGGCCTTAATGGTGCAGGCAGATTCTCGGATGCCAGGTCATCTTCCGTCAGTGGATAGTTGGCAGCACGCACTTTGTATTGCATCGCCATATACAGACAGGTCGGCGTCTTGCCGGAACGTGAGACCCCGATCAGTATCAGATCCGCCTGTTCCAGTCCGTTAATCCGGCCACCATCGTCAAATTGCAGCGCGAAATTGACTGCAGCCACCCGCTGGTCATAAGTAGCACTGTCTCCCATACCATGCGCCCGGCCGACATGGCTCCCGCTGGGCAGGTGCAGGCTTTGTGACAGTGTAGGCAGAAAGGTATCGAAGATATCAAAGACCCGGGCCTGACAGCCGAGCAATTGTGCCCGCAATCCCTCATCCACCATACTGGAATATACCAGTGGTTGTACCTGTTGTGTCTGACCGACCTGATTGATTCTGCCGATGATATCCGCCACTTTCTCCGGCGTATCCAGAAACGGGTAGACGACGCAATGGGCATCAGCACCATCAAACTGGCCCAGCAGTGCCTTCGCCAGTGATTCAACCGTGATGCCGGTATGATCGGACAGCACAAAGACCGGTTGGGTCATGGTGTCACCAGCTTGTTCAGTTGGGCGATTTGTCTGGCGAGACTGGTTTGCGCTGTCTGTGCTGCAGCCAGTTTATCCTGTTCCTGCTGCACCACAGCAGCCGGTGCACGGGCAGTAAAGTTAGTATTTGCCAGCTTGCGTTCGATCCGCACGATCTCGGCCTGCCGCTGCGCCAGCTGTTTTTCCAGTCGGGCCTGTTCAGCGACCGGATCAATCAGATCCGCCAGCGGAATCAGGAGCTGCATTTCTCCGATCAGGGCAGTTGCCGCCTCTGGTGCTGTCTCATCTGCGTCCAGGATGTCAATCGTGGTCATTCTGCCCAGCTTGTGCAGATAAGACGCGTACTGTGCCGCCCGCGCCCGATCTGTCGCCCGGGTGTTGGCCAGCACCACCGGTACCTGTTTCCCCGGCGGGATATTCATCTCACCCTTAATCCGGCGCACACCGAGGATGCATTGCATCACCCAGTCCATATCAGTCAGCACGGCCGGATCCAGCAATGCCGGATCAGCTACCGGATAGGGCTGATGCATGATGGTCGGGGCCTGGATTCCGGCCAGCGGAGCGATCTGTTGCCAGATCGCCTCGGTAATGTATGGCATGATCGGATGGGTCAGGCGCAATAACACCTCCAGCACCTGTATCAGGGTATGGCGTGTGCCGTTTTGCCGGGCAACAGAGGCTGTCTCATCCTGCAGGGTGGTTTTACTCAGTTCCAGATACCAGTCGCAATAATGATGCCAGATCGCTTCATACAGCGCCTGCGCTGCCTGATCAAAACGATACTGTTCCAGCGCATCCGTAGTTGCCCGGATCGTTTGTTGCAGTTGCGCCTGGATCCAGCGATCTGCCAGTGATAACTGTCTGTCGTTGTGTGCTGCCGCCGGATCGACATCTTTTGTATTCAGCAGTACATAACGGGCAGCATTCCATAATTTGTTACAGAAGTTGCGATACCCGGTCATCCGACTCTGATCGAACCTGATATCGCGTCCGGTCGAGGCGAGGGCGGCAAAGGTAAAGCGCAGTGCATCCGTACCGTAGCCCGGAATACCGGCAGGAAATTCACGACGGGTCTGTGCGGCAATCTGATCAGCCTGTTGTGGCTGCATCAGACCCGCTGTACGCTTCGCGAGCAGGTCTTCCAGCGTGATGCCGTCAATCAGATCAATCGGATCCAGCACATTGCCCTTGGATTTGGACATCTTGTGACCCTGTGCATCCCGTACCAGGCCATGCACATACACTTCGCGGAATGGCACGTCACCCATAAACTTCAGGCCGAACATGATCATCCGCGCGACCCAGAAAAAGATGATGTCGAAGCCGGTGACCAGGACCTGCGTCGGATAAAACTGCTGCAGGCGTTCGGTCTGTTCCGGCCAGCCCAGAGTCGAGAAGGGCCAGAGGGCCGAGCTGAACCAGGTATCCAGCACGTCTTCATCCTGACGCAGTGGTAATTCTGCAGGCAGGTGGTGTTGTTTACGCACTTCATCTTCCGAGCATCCGACATATACTTGCCCATCCGGGTCATACCAGGCCGGAATGCGATGGCCCCACCAGATCTGGCGGCTGATGCACCAGTCCTGGATGTTGTGCATCCAGTCGAAATAGGTGTTTTTCCAGTTATCCGGCACAAACCGCACACGTCCGGTGTTGACCGCAGCAATCGCGGGTTCGGCCAGAGGTGCCATCCGGACATACCACTGATCCGTGAGCAGTGGTTCTATCACACTACCGGAACGGTCTCCGCGCGGCACCATCAGGGTATGCTGTACTGTCTCTGCCAGCAGGCCCTGTGCTGTCAGATCCGCCACGATCTGCTGACGGGCCGCATACCGATCCAGCCCGGCATACCTGATCGGGATCAGTTCCCCCTCATCTGCCTGGCTGGCGCGGATGGTCGCTTCTGGTGTCAGAATGTTGATCAGTCCGCCATGCGGCAATACCTGTATCGCCGGATCAGTCTGATGCCGCTGCCAGACCGCATAATCGTTAAAATCATGTGCCGGGGTGATCTTGACACATCCTGTGCCAAATTCAGGATCGGCATGTTCGTCCGCAATGACCGGGATCTGACGTCCGGTCAGGGGCAGATCAAGGGTCTGTCCGATCAGGTGCTGATAACGGGTATCCGCCGGATTCACTGCCACCGCACAATCACCGAGCAGGGTCTCCGGACGGGTGGTGGACACAACCAGATGGCCATTGCCAGTGCTCAGGGGATAACGGATATGCCATAAGAACCCGGCCTCTTCGGAAGCCAGAACTTCCAGATCGGAGACTGCTGTGCCCAGCACCGGATCCCAGTTCACCAGCCGTTTGCCACGATAGATCAGACCTTCTGCATACAGCCGGACAAACACATCCTGCACCGCACGGGACAGACCAGCATCCATCGTGAATCGTTCATGTTGCCAATCCAGTGACGAGCCCAGACGGCGTAATTGCCGGGTGATATGGCCACCGGAGGTTTGTTTCCAGGCCTGAATACGCTCGATAAACGCCTCACGACCTAAGCTGTGACGGGATTCACCAGCGGCTTCCAGCTGTCGTTCCACGACCATCTGGGTGGCGATACCGGCATGATCGGTGCCAGGTTGCCACAGGGTCGGGCGACCACGCATCCGCTGAAACCGGATCAGTGTATCCATCACCATATTATTGAAACCATGTCCCATATGCAGGCTGCCGGTCACATTCGGTGGCGGGATCATGATGCAGTAAGGTGCGCCCGGAGCGGTCAGATCCGGCGTAAACCAGCCATTCTGTTCCCAGATAGAGTACCAGTGTTGTTCTATCGCCTGCGGGTCGTAGGTTTTATCCATAAAGATGGTCCGAATCTATTGTCGGTCAAGAAAATTCTGCAGCTCAGAGGGTAAAGGTGCAGTAAAATGGTGACAGCCTGACGGTGCCTGTGGCCAGCGGAAACGCAGTTGCCAGGCATGCAGAAATAATCGCTTCAGGCCTTGTCGGCGAGCCGTCTGATTGTGGTGCTGATCACCATATTTATTATCGCCCAGAACAGGCGTTCCGATATGGGCGGCATGTACCCGGATCTGGTGTGTGCGCCCGGTCTCTAAGTGCGCTTCAACCAGAGTATGCGGACCAATCCGGTGCTGCATCCGGAAATGTGTGCGGGCAGGCTTGCCATCGGCAGCGACGGTGACGATTCTCTCGCCACTACGCAGGGTGTTTCTGCGCACTGGCGCATTCACCTGACATTGTGACTCAGACCAGATGCCTGCCAGCAGGGCAAGATAACGTTTGCTGATCTGTCTGTGTTGCTGCAGGGCATGCAGCTGGCGCAACACAGCACGTTTTTTCGCGATCAGCAGGCAGCCGGAGGTCTCACGATCCAGACGATGCACCAGCTCCCAGTCAGCATGACCGGGATGCAGGCTGCGCAATACCTCAATCACACCGTGACGCACCCCGCTGCCACCATGTACTGCGATGCCGCTGGGCTTGTTCAGCACCAGTAATTCCGTGTCTTCGTACAGAACAGAGCGGGTTATTGTCTGCTGCCAGGCTTTGTCTGGTAACTGCTGCTGCGCAACATGGCGGCGTACTGGTGGAATGCGGATCTGATCGCCCGCAACCAGTGTCTGCCCCGGCCTGGCACGCGCTTTATTCACTCGTACCTCACCCCGACGAATCACACGATATACCCAGCTTCCGGGTACGCCCTTCAGGTGTGCCCGCAGAAAATTATCCAGCCGTTGTCCGGCGCGATCTGCAGAGACGCGCAGATAGTGCACTGACGGCGGTGCAACATGGTGATTCATGTGAGGCAATTTTACTGATTGATTACCCAGAGTTTTAACTTTATTAATGAAACGGATTTTAATGAATGCCACACAACCGGAGGAGGTGCGTGTGGCGATTGTGGACGGGCAGAAACTGGACAATCTGGATATTGAGGTCCCCGGACGTGAACTGAAGAAAGCCAATCTGTACAAAGGCCGGATCACACGAGTAGAGCCGAGCCTGGAGGCCGTGTTTGTCGATTATGGCGCAGAACGCCATGGCTTTCTGCCCATGAAAGAAATTGCGCGGGCCTATTTCAGTGGCACAGAGGATAGTGATCATTCCGGTGGGCGTCCTCGTGGCACCCTCAATGAGGGTCAGGAGCTGATTGTTCAGGTCGAAAAAGAAGAACGCGGCAATAAAGGCGCTGCCCTGACGACATTTCCTTCGCTGGCCGGGCGTTATCTGGTTCTGATGCCGAATAATCCGCGTGCCGGAGGCATTTCACGCCGGATAGACGGGCAGGAAAGAGCCGAATTACGCGCGGCCATGAATACCCTGACCGTGCCGGATGGCATGGGCATGATTGTGCGCACCGCAGGCATTGGCAAAAATCCGGAAGAACTGCAGTGGGATCTGGATTATCTGCTGCACCTGTGGCAGGCGATAGAGACCTCAGCGCAGGCGCATAGTGCGCCCTTCCTGATTTATCAGGAAAGCGACATCATCGTACGTACCATCCGCGACCGGTTACGTGCCGATATTGCCGAGATTGTGCTGGATGATCCGGCAGCCTTTGAACGCGCTAAGCTGTTTGTGCAGCAGGTGTTACCGCAGAGTGAACACAAGTTGCGGCTGTATCAGGAAGAAGTGCCGCTGTTTTCACATTATCAGATTGAGTCGCAGATTGAGTCAGCCTTTGCGCGCCAGGTCCGGCTACCGTCCGGTGGCTCTATTGTGATTGATCATACAGAAGCACTGACAGCAGTTGATATCAACTCAGCACGTGCTACGAAGGGTGCCGATATTGAGGAAACGGCCTTTTCGACCAATCTGGAGGCGGCAGAAGAGATTGCCCGTCAGCTGCGTTTACGCGATTTGGGTGGGCTGTTTGTCGTCGACTTTATTGATATGTCAGTGCAGCGCCATCAACATGAGGTTGAAGCGAAATTACGTGACTGTATGCGGGAAGACCGGGCGCGGGTGCAGATCAGTCCGATCTCACGGTTTGGTCTGCTGGAGATGTCGCGGCAGCGGATCCGACCATCGCTGGGTGATTCATCGCATCAGACCTGCCCGCGTTGCGAAGGTCAGGGCCATATCCGTAGTATTGACTCGCTTGCCTTATCTATTCTGCGTCTGATTGAAGAGGCCTGCCTGAAAGAAAGTACCCGGAGCGTACAGGCACAATTGCCGGTGGATGTGGCCACCTACCTGCTGAATGAAAAACGCCAGATGATTCTGGACATGGAGGCCCGGCTGCAATGTGCTGTCATCCTGTTGCCAAACAAACACCTGGAGACACCGGCCTATCGCATACAACGGTCACGGACACAGAAAAACGGCGATTCACCGCGTCATCGCAGTTATCGTCAGATTGATCCGCCAGCAGAGTTTTATACCCGGTTACCGGTAAAACCGACCCGGAAGACAGCTCATAACCAGCCGAAAGTGCAGAATATTGTGCCGGCATCTCCGGCTCCGCAGAAGGCATCGAAGGTCAAACAATGGCTGCACGCACTGCTTACCCGGCAGCTGGCAAAAGAATCAGTGGAGGTCATGGAGGGTAAAGAATCCACTGGCCGTACCAATGCCCATCACCCGAACCGGCGACGGAACAGCAGAAGCGGACAGCGCCCGCAGGCGACACGTCAGCGACGCCAGCAGAGCACAACCGGGCAACGGGCAACATCGAACACGCCGCCTGCCCCGCAGCCACGTACGACTGAAACTGCAACTGAGCGTGAGCCGACAGCCAGAACACCCCGGCGGAGACGCAGCCGCCGCCCAGGCAAAGAGCCCGCAGCGACAACCCGGACTGTCAGTCAGACAACAGACGCAACCGAGGCACCTGTATCAGAAACACCCGTAGCAACAAACCGTCAGCCGCCACAGGCAGCAACCCGCACCAGAAAAGCACCCACCAGGCCAGCAGAGGGGGCGGTGCAACCTGAGGCCGCTACTGCTACGACGTCCTCTATACAGGCAGCCGACACGTCACCGCAACCACAGATGCAACAGGTTCACATACGTACGCCGAAAAAACCGGCAGCAGCGGCAACAACTGGCGCCGTTCCTGTCACACAGCAGCCGAAGAAGCCACCGGCCACCCCGGAGACGGTGCGGAATTCTGAATCAAAGCCAGTGGCGATGCCAAAGCCCCGGATGCAACAGATTCGCACCAGAAAGACCGCTGACCCGGCAGGACGCGATGCAGACTGATGCGGATTAATATGCCGGAATACTGCAACCCAAAGGATGTTAACTCATGAACAGACCGGTTTTTTCTTCGTTGCGTAACAACTATCGGACTTCGATAGTGAGTGACTACGACAACACTTGTGCAATCAGGATGAGTATGGCGCTGATTGCAGTGAACCGTGATTATAAGCAGGCATTCAGGTCATCAACTGCAAATCGTACCGGAAAAGGGTATGTCAGAGGAGCGCAGGATCTGGCTGTAATCCTGAATCGATTATGGGGTGTTCGGGATCAGGGTTGGTCAGGTACTGCAGGCACACCCGTTGGAAACGGTGTGATCTGCTACATGAATATCCCGGGGTTTAGTGGTCAGGGCCATATTGGCTTGTGGGAGAACGGAGCACCCTACAATAATGATGCTTACTGGAGCGCCAACCCGGTCTGGTTCTGGAGGCTACGTTAAAATGTCAAAGATCTCCATACCTGCACTCGTTTTTTTATTACTAATGACTGGTTGTGCTGGGATTGCGACCGGTATGGATGTTACAGACCGAAGATCGCACGTCACTATATTCTCTGACGAGGGAGAAAAGAAAGAAATATGGCTGGATCGGCTTGACACACCTGTAATACAGGCACCCACCATCCCAAGCGGCAGTTTCAAAAAGTCTGATGGCGTGTATTGGTATCCCGGATCGGTATCTCTGGAGGGACTAGCCAGATTTTCAATATCTGAAGGAGATACCTGGCTACTGCGATTTAGTGCGGAACCCCTGAAAGATAAGAGATACTCTGTTTTCTCGTATACATTAAGCCATGCTGGCGAGGTAAAGAGAACAGGAGAAGTGACCTTCCCCGGGCCGATAGATATATTGTCCGGAATTGAACGCCCGCTTGTGACCCTCATTGACATTGAGACGAAAAACGGAGATTGGTTTTCTGTCGGTGTGACTATCGGCAACAGGTGAAGCCGGATGGTCTTCAGCTAATACCTAAGTCATCGTACATTTCCCAGGCATTTTCATAATGTGTTAAACCTATTCCATTTTTTGTATCTTCAAAGGCTTTCAGAGTTTCTTCGTCAGGTATCCGAGCATCAAAAGGTAGCCCATTGCACAAGCCTACCTGCTTACCTGAGGTCATACCACACCAGCGGCCAGCAGATCGTGCATATGCACAGCACCCACCAGACGGGCATCATCTAACACCAGCAGGGCATTGATCTGCCGGTCCTGCATCAGCTTCAGTGCCTCAGCCGCCAGTCTGTCCGGATGGATATGGATGCCGGGGCGGGTCATGAGTTCGGCTATGTCGGTCTGATACAGATCCTGACGACGTGCCAGACAGCGGCGCAGGTCGCCGTCAGTAAACACGCCAAGAACCCGGTCTTGTAAATCCACAATTGCGGTCATACCAAGCCCCTTGGCACTCATTTCAATCAATGCTGCGGGGACACTGGCATCGGTACTGACCTGCGGAATACGTTCACCCGTGTGCATAATATCGCTGACCCGCAATAACAAGCGTCGTCCCAGACTACCGCCCGGATGGGAACGTGCAAAGTCTTCCGGGGTAAAGCCACGGGCCTGCAACAGCGCAATGGCGAGCGCATCACCCATGACCAGTGCCGCTGTCGTGCTGGCAGTAGGTGCCAGATCCAGTGGGCAGGCTTCCTGAGTGATAGTGAGGGTCAGCGAGATATTCGCCTGTTGCGCCAAGGTGGAGTCGGGATGGCCGGTCAGGCTGATCAGAGGGATGCCAAGGCGTCTGATCAGCGGCAGGATGGTGAGGAGTTCGGTCGTTTCACCCGAGTGAGAAAGGGCCAGAACGATATCCTGAGGGGTCAGCATACCCAGATCGCCGTGACTGGCTTCGGCCGGATGGACAAAGAAGGCGGGGGTGCCGGTACTGGCTAGGGTGGCAGCGGTCTTGCGACCGATATGGCCGGACTTGCCCATACCAGTGACGATCACGCGCCCGCTGCAGGCCAGTATGGCCTGACAGGCACTAACAAACTGTGTGTCCAGCTGAGCTTCAAGTTGCCGGATGGCGTCGCCTTCAATCCGGACAACCCGTCTGGCCCAGTCCAGCATGTTATTGATCATCTGTCGTAGTATAGTTTTCGGAGTCTGCTATATCTGGCACTAACCAGACCTGCCACCAGCCCGGTCAGGCCGAACCAGATGCTGAGTAATTCCCCGTCTGACGCCAACCATTCCGCTACTCCTACCCCGATCAGAGCACCCAGCAATAAGCCGCTTAAGGGCCAGCCATACAGGCACCAGACCGCCTGTTGTACAGCAGTCCGCTGCATAACGAGCCTGACCTGATCACCGACCTGTACCGGAAATGTCACGCGATCGCGCGCGATCTTTAGCGGGTAAGACCGACGGGACCATAATCGCGTTATCCAGGCCGCACCACATCCGCTCTGTCGCTGACAGGAGCGGCAACGCTGCGCTGATATCGCCAGATGGATCTGGTCTGCATCACACGACACCACCTGCGCCAGCTGTTCTGTCACTGCCTGATCTGCGGGAACAGGGTCAGGAGTAAAATACACGGTTTTCACGGGACAGGCCGCACGGCATCCATCATCTGCTGCAAGGTCTCTTGCGGCACCTGACCCAACAGGGTGAGACGCTGGTTATACTTGCGTGCGCCCAGGATCTCCGTCGCCCCCTGCTTGGAAAACCCTTGCAGACTACCATCCATCCAGGGTTCAATGTACAGCGACATCATACTCAGGCCATCAGAAAAGATGAAATGGTCACGTTGTTTTTCAGGTCGGTAATGATGCAGTTGCATGGCAAATCCGGCAGGCAGGGCCGCAAACTGCCAGCGTTGCGCTGCTGCAGACCGATCAGACGATGTGTCCATCGGTATCGGATGTTGCCTGCTGCTCATAGCCGGTGTGTTTTTCAGCGTCAGCTGTATGAACAGGGTCTGCGCCAGTGGCTGTTGCTGATGATCCAGCAGGACCGAGCGTAACGGTAGTTTCGTTTCCTGATCCAGATACAAACGACGGCCAAGACGCAACCTGTCCTGCGGTTCTATCAGCACAATCTGCGCCAGCCGGTCTGCTACCCGATGTTGTTTACCCAGAGACAGCCGGTAGTGTGGTGCCATCTGCTGATAATGAAACAAACAATTCATACCCAGAATATGCTGATTCTGTACCACCCTGTCATCACCCGGCGGGGCATGCATCACACCACGATCACGCCGTATCTGATAGGGCACACCACTCAATGCACTCAGATATTCTGTTTCACCAGCCGCATGGCTCTGGTGCTGCAGGTGCATCACCTCCAGTTCAGAACCAACCTGATACACCACGCGTCCCTCATAGTCCAGATGATGCACGGCGTGATGCATCGCCTGCAGCCAGTCTGCCGCTGTCAGTGGTACTGTCTGCGCCTGAACTGCAGCGGGCAACATAAAAACACTCCACCAGACCATCTGCATCAGCGTCCCGGTGTATGTCTGCAGCATACCTTGTCTACGGCACATGATGAACTGCCATCAGCGCACCACCAGCATTCGGTTGGGTCACGTGACTCGCTCCCAGATACGCATGATGCTCAGACAGATAGCGATTCAGATAGGCGGGTGGTAATAAGGCCTGATCCGGTGCCTCCACAAACATCCACTGAGGTACCAGACCAATCGCCAGTAACGCAACCGATGCCGCAAACGCCATCTGCCAGCGACGGCGTGGTGCGCGCTGCAATCTCTGCGCAACCGGCGCAAACACGGTCGGCTCTGCCGCCAGCGCCTGTTGCACCCGGGCCGCCACATCAGATACATCCGGCGTGGTATCATGCTGCAATAACCGGCGAACCCGCTGGTAACGCGCCCAGACCGCGCTCAGCTCCGGATCATCCAATACCACCCGGCTGACGGCCATGTGCTCATCCGCAGATAACTCGTCATCCATACAGCAGGACACTCGCTCACGCGCATTCATGACACAATAACTCATTCATAAAAACAACTTGTACTCAGGTTATAACGCGGCCGCAATTGCCTCGCGCGCCCGGAAGATGCGTGATCGCACGGTACCAATCGGGCAGTCCATCGCGGCTGCAATGTCGGCATAAGTCAGTCCCTGTAGTTCACGCAGGGTTAACGCTGTACGTAAATCCGGCGGCAAGGCCTCCAGAGCACTGTGCAGGGTCTGCAGCGTATCGTCCCGTATCGCTAATTGTTCCGGGGTCGCATGTTCCTTCAGGTGCCCCCCCATCTCCAGCTGTTCTGCGGTAGTTGCCTCAATATCTTCCTGTGGCGGACGACGTTTGCGTGCGACCAGATAATTCTTCGCCGTATTGATCGCGATACGATATAACCAGGTATAAAAGGCACTATCTCCCCGGAAGTCAGGCAGTGCCCGATAGGCCTTAATAAACGCCTCCTGAGTGACATCCAACACTTCATCCGGATCGCGGATATAACGCATCAGCAGACTGGCCACCTTCTGCTGATATTTCAGCACCAGCGCATTAAACGCCTGCTTATCGCCGCGCTGAACCCGTTCCACCAGACGCTGATCGGTTGCCCTGTCAGCAGTCACGCACACTCCCCTCAAGTCTCCGGTTGCCGGATTCTGAAATGATCAACTGGCACATACTGACCTCAATTCCGCTGAAAGTTTCACCACGCAACACCTTTTTTCACGCAGCCGTGCCTGGCATCGGCCAACGCCAGGTCGCTGGTGTATCCGCAACCGGCTCCATGCGGATACAATCAACCGGACAGGGCGGCAGACACAAATCGCAGCCGGTACATTCGTCCGCAATCACCGTATGCATCTGCTTCGCCGCGCCCAGGATCGCATCTACCGGACAGGCCTGAATACATAAGGTGCAGCCAATACAATCCTGTTCAATAATCCTTGCCACCGACTTCGGTTTTGCCGCTGCTGCCTCATCTGCCAGCGGCACCGGATCGCGCCCGAGCAGATCTGCCAGCGCCACCATGGTGACCTCACCGCCCGGCGGACAACGATTGATTTCGGCCTCACCCGCCGCAATCGCCTCGGCATACGGACGACAGCCCGCATAGCTGCACTGGCCACATTGTGTCTGCGGCAGCAACGCATCAACCTGATCAGCGACCGGATCACCCTGCACCCGGAACCGGATCGCCGCGTAGCCCAGTAACAGGCCGAAAAATAAGGCCAGTGCCGCTATCGCCAGTACCGCAGACCACATCAGCCCGGCACCAGCCCGGCAAAGCCCATAAAGGCCATCGACATTAAGCCTGCCGTCACCAGAGCGATCGCATTACCCTGCCAGACCACCGGCACATCCGCGACCAGAATGCGCTCACGCAGGGCAGCAAACAATATCAGAACGACTGAAAATCCAACCGCCGCTCCGAAACCATACAGGGCGGATGCCACAAAACCGTGCTGTTCCTGGCTGTTCAGCAGAGCGACACCTAATACCGCACAATTCGTTGTGATTAACGGCAGAAAGATACCCAGCACCTGATACAGCAGCGGACTGGTCTTGTGTAATACCATCTCCGTAAACTGGACCACAGCTGCAATCACCAGAATGAACGCTATCGTGCGCAGATACACCAGTTCCAGCGGTTCCAGCAGATACGCATTCACTAAATAACTACTGACAGACGATAATGTCAGCACAAATGAGGTCGCCAGCCCCATGCCCAGCGCTGTTTCCAGCTTACGTGACACGCCCATAAAGGGACACAGGCCTAAAAATTTGACCAGAACAAAATTATTGACCAGCACTGTGCTGACTAAGATCAGCGCATACTCACCCATATGTCTCCTGAGATAATACCTCTCAGCCTGTATATTCATATCCCCTGGTGCGTGCGGAAGTGTCCTTACTGCGACTTCAATTCCCACACAGCCCCGACCAGACTGGACGAGACCCGTTACCGCAACGCACTACTGGCTGACCTGAACCGGGACTGTGCTCTGGTTGACAGACGCACCTTCCGGACTATCTTTATCGGTGGCGGCACACCCAGCCTGTACAGTGCCGGAACCATCGGTCAGATCCTGGACCAGACCAGCCAGATCTTCTCATTCGCTCCTGATATTGAGATCACTCTGGAGGCAAATCCGGGCACTGTGGATGCACAACGCTTTGCGGACTACCGCGCCATCGGCATCAACCGTCTCTCCATCGGCATACAAAGCCTGAGCGACACAAAACTGCGCGCATTGGGACGTATTCATGGTCGCAGCGAGGCGCAAACCGCCATCCGGGCTGCACAACAGGCCGGGTTTGAACAGATCAATCTGGATCTGATGTATGGCCTACCGGATCAGACTCTGGACGAAGCACTACAGGATCTGCGCGAATTGCTCAGCTATCAGACCAGCCATATCTCCTGGTATCAACTGACTCTGGAGCCAAACACATTATTTTACCGACAACCACCCGCCATACCGGATGAAGACATCATCGCTGACATGATGCAGGCTGGCCAGGCACAGCTTGCAGCACATGGCTATCAGCAATATGAGATCTCAGCCTACTGCCAACCCGAAAGTTACTGCCGCCACAACCTGAACTACTGGCAATTCGGCGATTATCTCGGCATCGGCGCAGGTGCTCACAGCAAACTGACCTTAATGGATGGACGTATTATACGCTGCAACAAATACCGCCATCCTGAGCAATATCAACAGGCCACAGACTCTGTCTATCAGCAACACATTCTGACTCCGGCAGCCCTGCCACTGGAATTCATGCTGAACGCACTACGCCTGACTCACGGGGTGCCGCTCACATTATTCACTGAGCGCACCGGCCTGTCCTGCGACACAATACAACAACCGATACAGGATGCCGTGGCACAAGGATTGCTCAAACCAGCAACCAGCCACCTGCAACCGACTCAGCGCGGACATCTGTTTCTGAATGACCTGCTGGGCTACTTTCAAACCAGATAACATCGGTTATGTCAATCAAACAATGGCCGGATGAACAACAACCCCGCACCAAGCTGCTGCAACAAGGCCCCGACTCCTTAACCGACGCTGAGCTGTTAGCGATCTTTCTGCGTACCGGTGTCAAAGGCAAAAGTGCCGTAGACCTGGCGCAGGAGTTGCTGCAACAATTCGGCAGCCTGCGCAACCTGCTGCAGGCTGATCAGGCCGAATTCTGTGATAAGCCTGGACTCGGCACAGCAAAATATACCCAACTGAGAGCCATTCTCGAAATGAGTCATCGCCATCTGAACGAACCGATGCAACGTGGCGCGACCTTAACATCACCTGACTTCACCATAAATTATTTCAAATCCCGCCTGCGCCACTACCCCTACGAAGTGTTTGCGGTACTCTATCTGGATACGCGACACCGGATTATTACGTACGAAGAATTATTTCGCGGCCGCCTTAACCGCAGCAGCGTACACCCCCGGGAAATCGTACGACAAAGCCTGCAACACAATGCAGCCGCCGTCATCTTCAGTCACAACCACCCTTCCGGCAGTGCTGAACCCAGCACAGCAGACTGGCGTATGACTGACCAGTTACGTGCAGCACTCGCACTGATTGATGTGAAGGTATTGGATCATATCATCATTGGCGGTGGCGAACATTGTTCCTTAGTCGCACGAGGCTGGCAGGCATGAACCAGACAAAAAACCTGCGTCAGCGCGCCGCTACAATCACCCACTTCATCTTTGATGTCGATGGAGTCATGACGGATGGTCGCTTATTATTCACCGAACAGGGCGAAGCCTGCAAAGACTTCCACGTACGGGATGGACTCGGACTGCAACTGCTGCAACGCGCTGACATCCGGATTGCGGTGATCAGTGGCCGCAACTCACCGATTGTCACCAATCGATTGCATACTCTCGGTATTCACGAGATTTATCAGGGCATCGCAAACAAAGGAGATGCTTATGCCGCCTTCAAACAACAACACCAGCTACCGGATCACCAGATCGCTTATATGGGTGATGACCTGATTGATCTGCCTATCCTGTGTCAGGCCGGGCTTGCGATCGCCGTCGCTGATGCCCACGAGCAGGTCAGACAACACGCACACTGGTGCACCCGCAAGCCGGGTGGACAGGGTGCCGTGCGCGAAGCCTGCGAGTGGCTGCTACAAGCACAAAACAAACTGCAACCACTGATACAACACTATCTTGTGTAAAAGCGCACAAAAAAAGCCTGTACCAATAAAAGGCACAGGCTTTTCAATGTTCCGGCGGTGCAGCAGAAGCTGCGCCAACTTTAAGGCATCTTATCGGGCAGTCACCTCAACCCGACGATTCAGTGCACGGCCTTCAGGCGTATCATTGTCGCCCACAGGGTTCGCTTCACCCATGCCTTTCACAGTGATATTACGCACACCATGTTTTGCCAGGTAATCAGCAACAGTCTGCGCACGGCGCTCAGATAGATTCTTATTGTATGTTTCAGGCCCGACAGAGTCAGTATAGCCTGCCACATAAACCTGTTTTTCACCACCCTGCAAACCTTTGATTGCTTCTGCTAGAGTCTGCAGCTTAGCCTCATCAAACGGCTTCAGCAGAACAGTATTTGATTTATCAAACGCAAAACCACTCAACACTTCATGCAACGATTCCGGCCCGGCACTCACAAGAGGAGCACATCCTTCAGCATCAACAGTGGCACCCCATAATGTATCGGGGCAGCGATCGCGACTGTCTGCTATACCATCACTATCATGATCCACAAAGCAGCCCAGATGGTTAACAACAGCGCGATACGTGGAATCGGGACACTGATCGACATCATCATTAACTCCGTCTCCGTCAGAGTCACCCACCGGACGCTGTGTCATCAGCACAGGGGCGAGCTCGGGCATAACGGCGGCATCACCACTACAATAAGGCGCATTTTTTACCGTACCTGTCGCAGCATCCCAGCATTCTTTAAAATTGTTATACACAATATCGCCACTGGACGAGGTAACATAGCTACCCGCATACACAGCTCCGGCACCGAAAGACAGGCTGACAGCCAGACTGACAGGTGCCACCAAACCGAATATATTCCGTTTTCCTTCTGTTTCAAACATGGTTATTCCTCCGGGATTGCAATAAAAGCAAAACAGACCGATCGTTCAGGCTACCCGCCAACCCGACCTTAACACTAGTATGATCACGAAAACTGCAAGCCCTGCCGAGGCATAAATGCCGCAAAAACCTGCAAAAAATCAACCTCTTCAGAAAATGCCAGGCTGCACAGTTCAGATACACATCACCGACACCTTAAAACATCTAAGTAGTATACCATTAAGTATTGCCAGCATGAAACATAAAGTGCTGGTTTCATCCTTCTGCAGACACAACTGCTAAAAAAAAACCCTGATGACTGAACGTCATCAGGGTTTCTGATGTTAAAAGTCTGGCAGTAACCTACTCTCACATGGGGAAACCCCACACTACCATCGGCGATATATCGTTTCACTTCTGAGTTCGGTATGGGATCAGGTGGTTCCGATATTCTATGGCCGCCAGACAAACTGTTATAAAGCCATCTCTGAAAATAACTGCACTCACAGAAATATTCAGATTTGTCCTTAAAAATCTGGTTTGATTGATCAGCACCAGGAATCATGCACAGATTCTCTGCAAAACACCCAAAGCGTTCGGGTGTTATAGAGTCAAGCCGCTCAGGCAATTAGTACTGGTTAGCTTCATACGTTACCGCACTTCCACACCCAGCCTATCAACCTCGTGGTCTTCAAGGGCCTTACCGGAATTTTCATTCAGTGAGAACTTATCTTGGGAGGGGCTTCCCGCTTAGATGCTTTCAGCGGTTATCCTGTCCGATCATAGCTACCCGGCAATACCACTGGCGTGATAACCGGAACACCAGAGGATCGTCCACTCCGGTCCTCTCGTACTAGGAGCAGCTTCCCTCAATTCTCAAACGCCTGCGGCAGATAGGGACCGAACTGTCTCACGACGTTCTAAACCCAGCTCGCGTACCACTTTAAATGGCGAACAGCCATACCCTTGGGACCGACTTCAGCCCCAGGATGTGATGAGCCGACATCGAGGTGCCAAACACCGCCGTCGATATGAACTCTTGGGCGGTATCAGCCTGTTATCCCCGGAGTACCTTTTATCCGTTGAGCGATGGCCCTTCCACACAGAACCACCGGATCACTAAGGCCTAGTTTCCTACCTGATCGACATGTCTGTCTCTCAGTCAAGCACCCTTATGCCTTTGCACTAACCGTACGATGTCCGACCGTACTTAGGGTACCTTCGCGCTCCTCCGTTACACTTTGGGAGGAGACCGCCCCAGTCAAACTACCCACCATACACTGTCCTCGGTGTTCTGACACCAGAGTTAGAACTCCGAACATACCAGGGTGGTATTTCAAGGGTGACTCCACCAGATCTGGCGATCCGGTTTCAATGCCTCCCACCTATCCTGCACAAGCAGGTTCAAAGTCCAGTGTAAAGCTGTAGTAAAGGTTCACGGGGTCTTTCCGTCTAGCCGCAGGTACACAGCATCTTAACTGCGATTTCAATTTCACTGAGTCTCGGGTGGAGACAGTGTGGCCATCGTTACGCCATTCGTGCAGGTCGGAACTTACCCGACAAGGAATTTCGCTACCTTAGGACCGTTATAGTTACGGCCGCCGTTTACCGGGGCTTCGATCAAGAGCTTCGCATACGCTAACCCCATCAATTAACCTTCCGGCACCGGGCAGGCGTCACACCCTATACATCCTCTTTCGAGTTAGCAGAGTGCTATGTTTTTAGTAAACAGTTGCAGCCACCAGGTCACTGCGACCTGCTAGGGCTTGCACCCAAGCAGGTGTACCTTCTCCCGAAGTTACGGTACCATTTTGCCTAGTTCCTTCACCCGAGTTCTCTCAAGCGCCTTGGGATACTCACCCTGCCCACCTGTGTCGGTTTCGGGTACGGTCTTAAATACAGGGGCTGTTTCCTGGAACTCCCAGGCCAGCTAGGTCACCAACAGACCAGACTGACTTCCGGAATTCGTCACTCACCTGTAGGTTCAGGAATATTAACCTGATTCCCATCAGCTACGCCTTTCGGCTTTACCTTAGGGGCCGACTAAACCTGCGCCGATTAACGTTGCGCGAGGAACCCTTGGGCTTTCGGCGAGGGGGCTTTTCACCCCCTTTATCGTTACTCATGTCAGCATTCGCACTTCTGATACCTCCAGCCTGCTTTACAGCAAACCTTCAACGGCTTACAGAACGCTCCTCTACCATACGTTGATACGTATCCGCAGCTTCGGTACATGGCTTAAGCCCCGTTAAATCTTCCGCGCAGGCCGACTCGACCAGTGAGCTATTACGCTTTCTTTAAAGGATGGCTGCTTCTAAGCCAACCTCTTGGCTGTCTGTGCCTTCCCACATCGTTTCCCACTGAGCCATGATTTAGGGACCTTAGCTGGCGGTCCGGGTTGTTTCCCTTTCCACGACGGACGTTAGCACCCGCCGTGTGTCTCCCATGCTGTACTCCCGGGTATTCGGAGTTTGCATCGGTTTGGTAAGTCGGGATGACCCCCTAGCCGAAACAGTGCTCTACCCCCCGGGGTAATACATGAGGCGCTACCTAAATAGCTTTCGAGGAGAACCAGCTATCTCCGGGTTTGATTGGCCTTTCACCCCTAACCACAAGTCATCCCCTCATTTTTCAACATAAGTGGGTTCGGCCCTCCAGTGCGTGTTACCGCACCTTCAGCCTGCTCATGGCTAGATCACCCGGTTTCGGGTCTACTCCCAGCGACTTGGCGCCCTGTTAAGACTCGGTTTCCCTACGCCTCCCCTATATGGTTAAGCTTGCCACTGAGAAGTAAGTCGCTGACCCATTATACAAAAGGTACGCCATCACCCAAGCTTCAGGCTACTTCGGTACAAGTACCGGGCGGCCTTCACTTCAGGCTCTGACTGCTTGTATGCATACGGTTTCAGATTCTGTTTCACTCCCCTAACAGGGGTTCTTTTCACCTTTCCCTCACGGTACTGGTTCACTATCGGTCAATGGAGAGTATTTAGCCTTGGAGGGTGGTCCCCCCATCTTCAGACAAAGTTTCACGTGCTCCGCCCTACTTGATATCCCAGTCATAATATTTCGTGTACGGGGCTATCACCCTGTGTCACCAGACTTTCCAGAACTGTTCCACTATATACTGACTGACAGGCTGTTTCCTTTTCGCTCGCCGCTACTGGGGAAATATCGGTTGATATCTTTTCCTCCGGGTACTGAGATGTTTCAGTTCCCCGGGTTTGCTCCACTTACATGGTACTCCTGAGAGTGGGTTTCCCCATTCGGACATTCCCGGATCACAGCTTGTTTGCCAGCTCCCCGAGACTTATCGCAGGCTACAACGTCCTTCATCGCCTTCCATTGCCAAGGCATCCACCGTATGCACTTAATTACTTGACTCTATAACCCCGAAAACTCTGGAGTATCCGGTGTCAAATAATCGCTGACATGATTCCCATTCAAGCGGAACTCATCGCTTGAAATGGCACTTCTCAAAATCAAACCAGATTGTTAAAGAACAGACTTTGCAAATGCAAAGTGCACAAACCTGCAACACAGGTCTGTGCACTATACACTTCCGAACCACCATACCTGGTGGAGCCAGGCGGGATCGAACCGCCGACCTCCTGCGTGCAAGGCAGGCGCTCTCCCAGCTGAGCTATGGCCCCGATTTCCTGATCGGAATACCACTTAATAGTACTCCGGAAAACAGAATTTTTGTACTGATCAAAGCGTAAGTTAAAGTAGAGCAGCGCAAAAGGCTTTTTCGAAGAACAAGTCAGAAACTGACAACGCTTGTTTTATAAGCAAGTAAGTTTTTAACGCAGTTATTCGGAAAAGTGGTGGGTCTGGGAGGATTTGAACCTTCGACCTCACCCTTATCAGGGGTGCGCTCTAACCAGCTGAGCTACAGACCCGGGCCTGTATAAATCAAGTAACTTGTGTGGGTGCCCTGCCAACAGACTAAGGCTTTTTTAAAGGAGGTGATCCAGCCACAGGTTCCCCTACGGCTACCTTGTTACGACTTCACCCCAGTCATGAATCACAAAGTGGTGAGCGCCCTTTGTTAAGCTACTCACTTCTTTTGCAACCCACTCCCATGGTGTGACGGGCGGTGTGTACAAGGCCCGGGAACGTATTCACCGCGACATTCTGATTCGCGATTACTAGCGATTCCGACTTCATGCAGTCGAGTTGCAGACTGCAATCCGGACTACGAACGGTTTTAAGGGATTGGCACCCCTTCACAGGTTAGCAACCCTCTGTACCGTCCATTGTAGCACGTGTGTAGCCCAGCTCATAAGGGCCATGATGACTTGACGTCGTCCCCACCTTCCTCCGGTTTGTCACCGACAGTCTCCTTAGAGTTCCCACCCGAAGTGCTGGCAACTAAGGATAAGGGTTGCGCTCGTTACGGGACTTAACCCAACATCTCACGACACGAGCTGACGACAGCCATGCAGCACCTGTCACCCGGTTCCCGAAGGCACCCCGGCATCTCTGCCAGGTTCCGGGGATGTCAAGAGCTGGTAAGGTTCTTCGCGTTGCATCGAATTAAACCACATGCTCCACCGCTTGTGCGGGCCCCCGTCAATTCCTTTGAGTTTTAATCTTGCGACCGTACTCCCCAGGCGGTCAACTTAACGCGTTAGCTGCGCCACCAAGCCCGGAAACGGGCCCAACGGCTGGTTGACATCGTTTACGGCGTGGACTACCAGGGTATCTAATCCTGTTTGCTACCCACGCTTTCGCACCTCAGTGTCAGTATTGGCCCAGACAGCCGCCTTCGCCACTGATGTTCCTCCAGATATCTACGCATTTCACCGCTACACCTGGAATTCCACTGTCCTCTACCATACTCCAGCGTGGCAGTATCAAATGCAGTTCCCGGGTTAAGCCCGGGGATTTCACATCTGACTGACCACGCCACCTACGTGCGCTTTACGCCCAGTAATTCCGATTAACGCTTGCACCCTCCGTATTACCGCGGCTGCTGGCACGGAGTTAGCCGGTGCTTCTTCTGCTGGTAACGTCATTATCTTCCCAGCTGAAAGTGCTTTACAACCCGCAGGCCTTCTTCACACACGCGGCATTGCTGGATCAGGCTTTCGCCCATTGTCCAATATTCCCCACTGCTGCCTCCCGTAGGAGTCTGGGCCGTGTCTCAGTCCCAGTGTGGCTGTTCGTCCTCTCAGACCAGCTACAGATTGTTGCCTTGGTAGGCCGTTACCCCACCAACCAGCTAATCTGACGCGGGCTCATCCGATAGCGACCGAAGTCTTTCCCCCGTAGGGCGTATGCGGTATTAGCTCAGATTTCTCCAAGTTTTTCCCCACTATCGGGCAGATTCCCACGCGTTACTCACCCGTCCGCCACTCTACTAGTATCCGAAGATACGTTTGCGTTCGACTTGCATGTGTTAGGCATGCCGCCAGCGTTTAATCTGAGCCAGGATCAAACTCTTCAGTTTAAATCATGTGTTGCCTGAGCAACAATTCGGCTCAATATCAGAATCTTAAAGGTATTTCTCTAAGATGCATCTATTGACATTTATTGGCCAAGGCCCGTCAACAGAGCACCCACACAAGTTACCTGATATGTTTTTAAAGAACTTGGCGCTGGGTTTGCAGCGCATCAAGCTTCGAGTATTTTACAGCATTTTAGCTGCGCGTCAAGAAAAACGCTCTGCAAGGCTGAAATGCTGTCGAAGATCCTCACTATACAGCAAATACTGCTCTTGTCAATTATTTTGAGCATCCAGGGTGGATTCAGTCACTGGACTGCCCTGACATTTATCTGGGATAATGATACTTTTTGGCCTGACTTTACTACAAAGGACTCAGATTTCCATATGCATATGCCGCAACAAACGAACTCTTTCCGGATATGGCTGCTCGTCTGCCTGCCGGGCCTGGCACATGCCGTGATTGATATCCCGGAGGTACTGGTCAGTGCTTCGCGCAGCGATCAGTCAGGCATCACTATCCCGGCAGCACATTATGTGCTGAATCGGGAGCAGATTATACAGAGCGCAGCCCGTACTCTGGGTGAGTTACTGGATCAGCAGCCCGGAATTCATACCAGAGATAATGGTACTTCTGTTGCGATTGATATGCGTGGCTTCGGCAGCACCGCCGATTCCAACGTCGTTGTCCTGCTGAACGGACGCAAACTGAATCCGGCCACTGATATGGGACAGTTGCCGCTGAATACGATTGATCTGGATCAGGTGCAACAGGTCGAAGTGATCTTTGGCAGTGCCGGTACTTTATATGGTAACCAAGCCGTCGGTGGCCTGATCAATGTGATCACACAACGTCCGGTAACGGGCCAGGAGTCTCAGGCACGAATCGGGCTCGGCAGCTACCAGAGTCGGGAACTGTTATTACAACATGCGCTGCGCCGCCCGGACGGACTGGGCGTGAATCTGTCGCTGCGGCAGCGACGCAGCGACAATTACCGGGCACATAATGACACAGATATCAGACAGTTCTCTGCTGAATTGGACTGGGTACGGCCTAGTAGTCGTTCTGTGTTCAGTCTGCGCCATATGGATGAATTTATACAGACGCCCGGTGCCTTGCTGGCCGGTGAACTGGCTGCTGATCGCCGCCAGGTTGCAGCTCCTTATGCCAATGACTTTCAGGATACACGCAGCACAACACTGACCCTTGCAACAGAACAGACCTTCGGAGCAACCCAAAAACTGGCTGCAGAACTGACTTATCAGGATCATGCTCGTGATTTTATACAAAGCTCTCGCAACTGGCCGGGTAGCCCGACGACACAAGATCGTGAGACCTGGTCTTTAACAACGCGACTGACCGGCCAGTCAGGGCAAGTGGACTACACGCTCGGCCTGGACTGGCAACAAACGGATTACTTACTGGTATCCGGTTTCGGGCCTCAAGGCAATGACCAGAGCATCATTGCCGGTTATGCTCAGGCGCAATTTGCGCCGGCTGAACCGGTGACTGCCACACTCGGACTGCGCCATGCTTCTGTTGATAACCGGATCAATCACAACAGATCGCCGGTGCGACTGGATGATGCAATCACGGTGGGTTCAGCCGGACTGGAATTTGCCTGGTCGGACCAGTTCAGCACCTTTCTGCGAGCCGATCAGAACTACCGGTTTGCGAAGGTAGATGAACATACTAACGTAATCTTTGGCCAGCCAGTCGGCCTGCAGAATCAACGCAGCCTGTCATATGAGGTCGGCCTGCGTTTCACAACGCCTGTATACCAGTTACAAGCCCAGGCCTATCGTCTCAACCTGAAGAATGAAATCAGTCTTGACTCCAGCGGTGCTTATCCTGTCAATATCAACCTGCCACGCAGCCGACGTCTTGGTGCACTAGTCTCAGCAGACTGGGCTGTAGATACGCTGTGGGATCTGGGTGGCAGCTGGGAAGTGATTGACAGCGAGATCACAGCGGGTCCGCATCAGGGCAACCGGGTACCTCTGGTGCCGCGACAACGCGGCACCCTGTATCTGCAGTACGAGCCGGTCGAAGCATGGCATCTGCGCACCGAGCTGGAACGGGTCAATGATCAGATACTCGGTGGTGATTTTAACAATACCGGTAGTCAGCTACCCACTTACACAGTGTTAAATCTGGTCGCGAATCATGAAACAGATCAGTGGCGTTTCAGTGCCCGGATCAATAACCTGCTGAACGAAGAATATGTTACAACGGGTGCTGGCAGCGGTGCCCTAGAAGGTTTTTACCCGGCACCGGAACGCAGCCTGTGGCTGACTGCCAGCTACTTTTTTGCGCACTGACCCGATCCATGTCTCATGTTCGCGACTGATACGCCACTGCTGGCAGTCCGGCACCTGCGCACGGAACTGACCCGGCCAAGTCAGGTGCCGGTACGTGCAGTTGATGACGTCAGTCTGACATTACAGCAGGGCAGAACTTTTGCCCTGCTGGGCGAATCCGGCTGCGGCAAGTCGATGGCAGCTCTGTCGCTGCTACGTTTATTGCCTCCGAACGGTCGTATCACACAGGGCGAAGTCGACCTGTCCGGTGAGTCAGTGCTGTCCCTGCCGGAAGCCGCGATGCGTCAGGTACGTGGTCGGCGGATCAGCATGATCTTTCAGGAGCCGATGTCCTCACTGAATCCGGTGATGACGGTCGGCAGCCAGGTTGCTGAAGCCGTCCGGCTGCACGATCCGGCCTCAGCCCCGCACACGCGGGTGCTGGAACTGTTCACAGCGGTTGGTATCCCGGATCCGGCCCGGCGCCAGAGCGAATTTCCGCACCAGCTTTCCGGTGGCCTGCAACAACGCGTGATGATCGCACTCGCCCTGGCCGGGCGACCGGATATCCTGATTGCAGACGAGCCGACCACCGCCCTGGATGTGACGATACAGGCCCAGGTGCTGACTCTGTTGCGAAAATTGCAGCAGGAGACCGGTATGGCAATCCTGCTGATCACGCACGATCTGGGCGTCGCTGCGCAGATGGCGGATCAGGTCGCGGTGATGTATGCCGGACAGATTGTCGAACAGGCACCTGCTGCGGCCTTTTTCCGGCAACAGCAGCATCCCTACAGCCGCAAGCTGTTACTGAGCCTGCCAACTGCACAGAAACGGTGCCAGACTCTGGCGGTAATTCCCGGCATGGTGCCGACACCAGACCAGGTGTTTGACGGCTGTCGCTTTGCGGACCGTTGTGATCTGGCACAGGCTATCTGTCGCCAGACCCTGCCGCCCTGGCAGGGTACAGACCAACCGGCTCAAGCCGGTTTTTTGTGTCATCTGCCTGCCGGCACGTCCGATGACCCTGTCCCGGCAACCGTGACACCGGTCAAACGTACCAGCTCGCTAACCCCCCTGTTACAGATCAGTAAACTGTGCCTGCATTTTCCGATCCGCACCGGTGTACTGCGTCGCGTGACCGGACACGTCAGGGCGGTGGATGGTGTCAGCCTGACCCTGGCCGCTGGTCAGACCCTGGCACTGGTCGGTGAATCCGGCTGCGGTAAAACCACGCTGGCTAAATCCCTGCTGCAGCTGTATCACGCCACTGCCGGCAGGATACTGTTTGACGGACGTGATATCAGCACCCTGCGCGGTCGGGCGCGCCGTCAGCTCAGCACTGAACTGCAGATGATCTTTCAGGATCCGGCCTCGTCAATGAATCCGCGTCTGCGCGTAGCCGACATCATCGCAGAAGGTCTGCACACCCGACAGACTCAGGCTGAACGCCAGGCCCGGATCGCGGAACTGCTGCATCAGGTCGGATTGCCCGGCAACGCGATGGCACGCTATCCGCATGAGTTTTCCGGCGGGCAACGCCAGCGGATCGCGATTGCCCGCGCCTTGGCGGTCAGACCACGCCTGATCGTGTGTGACGAGCCGACCAGCGCGCTGGATGTGAGTGTGCAGGCACAGATCCTGAATCTGCTGCAGACACTGCAGCACACCCTCAGCCTGAGCTATTTATTCATCACTCACAATATTGCAGTGGTCGCCTTTCTGGCTGACCAGGTTGCTGTGATGTATCTGGGGCGAATCGTTGAACAGGGTCCGGTGACAGAGATCCTGAATCAGCCGCGTCATCCTTACACGCAGGAACTGCTCGCAGCAGTCCCGGCACCGGAACCCGTATCTTCACGGCCAGACCACACGCCTCTCAGCGGCGATCTGCCGTCTCCGGCAGATCCACCGACCGGCTGTCATTTCCATACGCGCTGCCCTCAGGCCAGTCCGCAGTGTCGCACCACTTATCCCGCTACCATACAACTGACTGCTCAACACACCGTTGCCTGCTGGCTATACAGAGATGGCGAAATCAGATCAGACGACAGTGCTACCACGCTATGACCAGCTAATCATTGTTTCCACCACCGAAGGCACCTAACAGATGCAGCAGGGCCTGAAACAGGTTGATGATGCTCAGATACAGACTGACCGTCGCCATAATATAGTTGGTTTCACCACCACGTATGATCTGGCTGGTTTCAAACAGAATCAGGCCAGACATCAACAGAACAACAGCTGCCGAAATAGTCAGTTGCAGAGCAGGTATCTGGACAAAGAGACCGACCAGCGAAGCAACCAGCACGACCATCATACCGATGAATAAAAAGCCTCCCAGGAAGCTGAAATCACGCTGCGAGGTCAACGCGTAAGCGGACAGACCGATGAAGATCAGACCAGTACCACCAAAAGCGGTAGCAATGATCTGGCCACCATTCGGGATAGCAGCATAAAAGTTCAGGGTGGGCCCCAAGCCAAATCCCAGCAACCCGGTGATCAGAAACACCATACCCAGACCGGCATTCGAATCGGCTGTGCGTGGTAAGACAAACCACAACAACACCAGCGCACCAACAGAGGTCAGTAATGAGATAAATGGCGGCGGACTCAGTGCCATGGAGACACTGGCAAGTATCGCACTCCAGATCAGCGTAGCTGACAGCAGCATATAGGTATTTTTCAATACCTTGTTCATCGGCACTGACTGGTGTGCCGCACGTGAAACAACAGATTGATAACGATTCATGGTGTCATTCTCCGAATAACAGGTTAACGCAGCAGGATAGATTGATGGGGGCATATCAGCCTGAATTCAAGCTATTGTCCAGCTTTCCGCAACAAGTGCAAGCCTTGTTCACCAGCAACCGGTACTGGACTCTCCGGTGCTGTCAGTGGTTCCTCTCCGGCCCAGTTGGTCAAGCCAGTACTGTCGACATACCGTGTCCCGGATTTGTGGTCCGACAGCAGTCGCTGTCACCCGATAAGTCTGTGTATCTGTCTGCGCTGCCAGGGCCAGCTGATAATAACCCTGCTCAGTCGTGCCAGCCTGCCAGGCAGGTGTATGCAGGGCCAGATCGGTCAGCTGTGTGGCATACTGGCCCTGCAGGATGTAAAAACGTTCCTGTGCCAGAGCAATGACCTGCAGAGCCGCGATCGCCTCAATGCGCCGCGCCCGCTGCACGTGGTCCGTATATAAAGGATATGCAATACTCAACAGAATGGCTGAGATCGCAAGGACTAATACCAGTTCCAGCAATGTCAGCCCGGATAACTTCACAGGCTCAGATCGCATACGTATAAAAATGCTCCTGACATGCAGAGAATAGCGGCCTGGTGCTATGATCCGGTAAAATAAGCGAGAAAAATCAGGCGACGCCGCTTAGTGTGCCTCCTGCCAGTTATCACCCACACCGATTTCCACGATTAGTGGCACCCGCAACTCAGCAGCGGATTCCATCCGCTGCCTGATTTGTGCACAATACGCCTCCAGCCGTTCCGGCACACCTTCAAAAACTAGTTCATCGTGCACCTGTAATAACAGATTCAATTCAGGCTGCGTTTGTTGCTGCCATGCATGGATTGCCAGCATCGCACGCTTGATGATATCGGCAGCGGTACCCTGCATCGGTGCGTTGATCGCCGTACGTTCGGCTGCTGCCCGCCGATTGGCATTGCGCGAGGTAATGTCCGGCAGGTACAGGCGGCGCCCGAATAAGGTTTCGACATATCCCTGCTGTTGCGCCTGCTCACGTGTGCGTTGCATAAACTGTTGCACACCCGGATAACGGTTGAAATACAGGTCAACATACGCCTGTGCTGCCTTGCGTGCTATGCCCAGTTGTTTCGCTAACCCGAACGCAGACATGCCATAAATCAGACCGAAGTTGATTGCCTTCGCTGCACGTCGCTGATCCGGCGTGACGGCCTGCTGACTGTCTGCGGCAAACACTTCTGCCGCTGTTGCAGTATGGATATCTGCACCTTCCGCAAACGCCTGACATAATCCGGCATCCTGTGACAGGTGTGCCATGATGCGTAATTCAATCTGCGAATAATCTGCCGCAAGTATGCGCCAGCTGGCCTGCGGTATAAACGCCTGGCGGATCTGCCTGCCGATCTGTGTGCGTATCGGGATGTTCTGCAGGTTCGGATCAGACGAACTGAGCCGACCGGTTGCTGTTACTGCCTGATGATAGCTGGTATGCACCCGCCCGGTCTTCGGGTTGATCCGCTGTGGCAGCTTGTCGGTATAGGTCGATTTCAGCTTCGCCAGGCTGCGATGCTGCAGAATCAGTTGCGGTAGCTCATGTCCGTCTGCAGCTAGTGTCTGCAGGACAGATTCTGCCGTCGAAGGCACACCTTTCGGTGTCTTGCTGACGACCGGTAGCTTCAGTTCTGCAAAAAATATTTCGCCGATCTGTTTCGGTGAATTCAGGTTGAAAGATCGACCCGCAATACGATGTGCCGCCTGTTCCAGTTCATGCAACTGCCCGGCCAGCCGTGTACTGAGTACCTGTAACAAGGCCCGGTCGATGGTGACGCCGGTGCGTTCCATGCGTGATAACACCGGTATCAGCGGCATTTCCAGCTGGGTATAGAGTGCCATCAGGACAGGCTCTGCCGTCAGCTTTGGCCACAATATCTGGTGCAGCCGCCAGGTGATATCCGCATCTTCTGCCGCATAGGACCCGGCCTGTTCCAGCGGTATCTGATCAAACGTCAGTTGTTTTGCACCCTTTCCGGCAATGTCGCTGAATTTCGTCGTTTTATGCTGCAGATAACGTGCCGCCAGACTGTCCATGTCATGCCGCCCGAGACTGTCCAGCACATACGATGCCAGCATCGTATCGTATAACGCGCCCTGTAGCTGAATGCCCTCGTTGGCCAGAATACCCAGATCATATTTCAGGTTCTGTCCCACCTTCAGGATCCGGGCATCTTCCAGAATTGGTCGCAGCTGCGCCAGAACCAGGTCACGTGCCAGCTGTTGTGGCACCCCCGGATACCGATGTCCTATCGGCAGATAGGCTGCCTGCCCGGCGGCCACCGCAAACGATAACCCGACCAGTTCGGCCTGTAATGTGTCAACACTGGTCGTCTCAGTATCCAGAGCAATCAGGTCGGCCTGTTGTAATCTTTCCCGCCAGATCGCAAATGTTGCTTCGTCCAGTATCGTCTGATATTCCGTCACGACAGTCGTGGATGCATCGGGTGTTTGTGATGTGTCCGGTTCATTCGTCTCCAGACTGGCGAGCAACCGACGCGATTCCAGTCGCTGATAGATGGTCCTCAATCCATCGGTATCCGCAGGTTGCAGTTGCAATGTTGTAATCGGGTGCGGCAGTGGCACGTCACATTTAATCGTGGTCAGCTGGCGCGACAACGCCAGCTGATCCAGGTTCGCCCGCAGATTCTCGCCCACCTTGCCCCGGATCTGTGCAGCATGTGCGATCAGATTATCCAGCGAGGTATATTCTGCTAACCATTTTGCTGCTGTCTTCGGGCCACATTTCGGTATGCCGGGAATGTTATCTGTGCTATCTCCCATCAGTGCCAGGTAATCAATCACCTGTTCCGGCCAGACTGCATATTTATCCATCACGCCCTGCCGATCCAGCCGCACATCAGTCATGGTATTGATCAGGGTAACCTGATCGTTCACCAGTTGTGCCAGGTCTTTATCACCGGTCGAAATCAGGGTTGACAGGCCGGCTGCACAGGCCTGCTGCGCCAGCGTACCAATCACATCATCCGCTTCCACCCCATCAATGATCAGCAACGGCAGTCCCATCTGTTTGACGATCTGCAGCAAAGGCGCAATCTGCACACGCAGATCGTCCGGCAGGGGTGGACGATTCGCCTTATATGCCGGATACAGGTCATCGCGAAATGTCCTGCCCGGTGCATCAAACACCACTGCGATATAGCGTGGCGGATAGTCAGCCAGCAGCTTACGCAGCATATTGATCACGCCGACAATCGCACCGGTTGACTCGCCGTGCGAATTAGTCAGTGGCGGCAACGCATGATAGGCCCGGAACAGGTACGATGAGCCATCAATCAGGATCAGATCCGGTTGCATCATGACACGCCGGTTGTTGTCGCTGATACCCGATGCACACGGTGGTAGATATCAGCGACCGGCAGGGTCAGTGCAATGCCACCAAGCCGGACCTGATCTTCCGGGCCATACCTATCCGTACGCCAGCCGGTATGACGTTGTAGCACTATCACCTCTGTCCTGTCCTGCTCAACCAGCACATAATTCAGTAATGTCGGAATCGTGACATAATGCTCACGCTTGGTGGTCCGGTCATGTCGGTGTGTGGTCGGTGATAATATTTCAACAATGATGACTGGCGAATCACGGTAATAATCGTGTTGATCCCGGTCTTCGCAGGTTACGATCAGATCCGGATAAAAAAAGTGATCGTCTACCCGCAGCTTCATATCTGAACTGTACAGGGTGCAAGGTGAATCCCGGAGGTGGTGACCAATACGCAGATACAGGTTCCGGAAAAGACACTCATGATAGATACTGACACCGGACATCGCATAGACAACACCGTAAATCAGTTCGTGCTTAATCTCACTCAGTTGCTCACCTGCCAGATACTCATCCACGCCAATCAGGTCATGCTGTACTGCCCGCATACATTCTCTCCTTATCAAGACTATTTGCAATCAAACCGGATTCCGCCATAATGGCGCATTGCGCGTCTGCGTGCCGTGGTTGCACACCCGCTGCCGCTCACCCCATTTAATGTCAATCAGGAGCTTACCGTATGGCAAATGACTATATTTTTACGTCTGAGTCCGTTTCTGAAGGCCATCCGGACAAAATGGCTGATCAGGTCTCCGATGCTGTACTGGATGCGATTCTGGCAGAAGATCAATATGCCCGCGTCGCATGCGAAACCGTGTTCAAGACTGGCATGGTGATGATTGCCGGCGAAATCACTACCACGGCTAAACCAGATTATGAAGCGGTTATCCGCCAGACGATTCGCGAAATCGGCTACAACAGCTCGGATATGGGCTTTGACTGGGAAACCTGTGCGGTAATGACTGCACTCGGGGTGCAGTCACCTGACATCAATCAGGGCGTTGACCGGGCAAAACCAGAAGATCAGGGCGCGGGTGATCAGGGCCTGATGTTCGGCTATGCCACGAACGAAACGAATGTGCTGATGCCAGCACCGATTCAGTATGCGCACCGACTGGTTGAACGCCAGTCCGAAGTGCGTAACAACGGCACCCTGCCCTGGTTGCGCCCGGATGCAAAAAGCCAGGTCAGTTTTCATTATCGTGATGGCAAACCAGTCAGTATTGCGGCAGTGGTACTCTCCAGTCAGCACAGCCCGGATGTCAGTCTGAGCGATCTGCAGGCAGGCATCATGGAAGAAATCATTCAGCCGATTCTGGCACCTACCGGCTGGCTGACCTCAGAGACACAATATCATATTAACCCGACCGGTGCCTTCGTGATCGGTGGCCCGATGGGTGATGCCGGTCTGACCGGACGCAAGATCATTGTTGATACCTATGGCGGTTCAGCCCGTCACGGTGGTGGTGCCTTCTCCGGTAAGGATCCTTCCAAGGTGGACCGGTCGGCTGCCTATGCCGGACGCTATGTCGCGAAGAATATTGTCGCAGCCGGGCTGGCTGAGCGGTGCGAAATTCAGGTCTCGTACGCCATTGGCGTGGCTGAGCCGACTTCCATTATGATCGAAACCTTTGGTACCGGCAAAATCGCCGATGAACAGATCACCGAACTGGTGCGCGAACACTTTGACCTGCGACCGTATGGCATCCTCAGGATGCTGGATCTGCTGAATGCAGAACAGATCAGGTATCGTAAAACTGCGGCCTATGGTCATTTCGGTCGCGAAAACGCAGGCTTTACCTGGGAAAATACCGATAAGGCAGCGGCCCTGGCCGCTACTCTGTAGTCCGGTACCCGAACATACTCTTTTTCTTCTGTCGGGAGCAGTACCAACCCTGACAATCCAGCATGCAACCATTCACCCTGCAGGATCTTGACCGCCACATACACCGTACCTACGTTAGTCGCGGACGCAGTTATTACACCCGGGGCCGGGTGCACGATCTGGAGGTGCTGGGGGATGGCAGACAGGTCACCGCCAGTGTCGCTGGCAGTGGGCGCCAGATCTATCAGGTGATCGTGAACCTGAACTATCACCCGGAAGGCACCGTGTTGCTGAAGATTCAGGGACACTGCAGTTGTCCGATCGGGTACAACTGCAAACATGTCGCGGCCACCTTGTTTGCACACGAAAAACAACTCAGATCGCTCAAACCGTCTGATTGCAGTGAGCCCACCGCCAGTCTGGATCCGGCATTACGGCACTGGCTGGATGCGATTCCACAGCCGGCCGAACCGGTTGACCCGGCAACGCAGCCCACCTTCCGGTTTGAACTGCATTATGCTCTGTCGCTGATCAGTCATAATCGTCTCGGCAATCCCTTACTGCAGGTTGCAAGCTACAAGACGCGGCGGCTGAAAAGCCGGGTCGGCTGGAGCAAGGGCACCCATGTCAGCCAGGTGAGTCAGTCACAATCTGCCTACCTGACCGAGCAGGACAAAGGGATCGCCCGGCTGCTGGAAGCAAATACCGCAGAACTGAGCTATCACCATACGGATGCAATACTGCATGGCGATGTGGCCCCCTACCTGCTGGAACGACTGATACAGACCGGACGTGCCCACTGGAAAGACATGGACGGCCCCATACTGGAGCCAGGCCAGCCCCGATCCGGCCAGCTCAGCTGGCAACTGGAACAACAGGAGGCCAGGGTCACTATTACCGAACCCGCCAACCTGACCCTGTTACCCATTGCCGGGCCTTGGTATCTGGATCAGAAGAACTGGCAGGTCGGCCCGCTGCAGACAGAGCTCCCGGCCAGTGTCGCCACAACCCTGGCCCAGGCACCGCCAATACCCGTCCGCCAGTGCGAACAGGTGGCCCAGGCACTGCAGAAACGCTTTCCGGATAAACCACTACCAGTGCCGCAGGTTAAGCTGAAGCCACCGAAAAAGGGCGTCAGACCTCAACCCTGCCTGCATTTGCAGACCGACAAGCATCACGCATCGTTTTTCTACACCGATGAGGCAAACTGGAATGACTTTGCTGAACTGTCGTTCCGGTATGACGATACACAGGTCAATCCGGCGGACTCTGAGACGATTCTGCTGCAACAGGTGGGCGAACATTTTGAACAGATCAAACGTCAACCGACACTGGAACGTAAATATGCAAGGGTACTGATCAAAACCGGGCTGGAAAACGCCATGGCAAGACGCGATATGTACAGCTCATACTACGTTGCCCGCTATGAACACCCGGGCGAAGAAGATGGCTGGATTGAGTTTGTCAGCGATACGATACCCGACCTGCGTCAGCAAGGCTGGGAGATTACCTTTGACCCGGAGTTTCGCTACAATCTGGTCGAAGCGGATGACTGGTACGCCGAGCTGGGTGAAGGCAGTGGCGAAGACTGGTTCAATCTGGAGTTAGGCGTCACGATCGATGGCAAGCCGTTCAACCTGCTGAGCACCCTGGTCAAATTCATCCAGAATGAACGTCATGCGCATACTCTGGAAGAATGGCTGGATCATCCGGCTGACACAGAACTGCGTCTGCCACTGGCAGACGGTCGCCTGCTGCGCATGCCTTTCGGCAAGGTGCGGCATATCATCGAAACACTGGTCGAACTGTATGACCCGAATGCGCTGAATAAGGACGGACAACTCGCTATCTCACGCTACCAGGCGGCCCAGTTGAATGCACTGGACGAGGCCAATCTCACCTGGGGTGGGGTTGAAGGCCCACGCCGCCTGGCAAAACAACTGGCCGATTTTGACGGCATCCGTACCATCCAGCCACCGGACACCCTGCAGGCAGAACTGCGGCCCTATCAGCAATATGGCCTGAACTGGCTGCAGTTTCTGCGCGAATATGGCCTCTCCGGCATCTTGGCAGATGATATGGGTCTGGGTAAGACAGTCCAGGCACTGGCCCACCTGCTGGTCGAAAAACAAGCCGGACGTACAAAACATCCCAGTCTGGTGGTCGCATCCACCTCGCTGATGGTGAACTGGGCCCGGGAAGCTGCCAAATTTGCCCCGGATCTGCGCATCGTGACCCTGCAGGGTGCGGACCGGCAACAACATTTTGAGCATATCGCCGAATACGATCTGGTGCTGAGCACCTATCCATTGCTGCCACGTGACAGCGAAGTCTTACTGGAGCAGCTCTGGCATCTGCTGATTCTGGATGAAGCGCAGAATATCAAAAACCCGCGCTCCAAGGTTGCACATACTGCCCGCCAGCTGCAGGCAGACTACCGGTTGTGTCTGACCGGTACACCGATCGAAAACCATCTGGGTGAGCTCTGGTCACAATTCCACTTCCTGATGCCCGGCCTGCTGGGTGACGAAAAACGCTTCCGTCAGCTGTTCCGCAGACCGATCGAAAATCAGGGCGATGACCAACGTCAGAAACAACTGAAGCAGCGGGTTGCGCCCTTCATCTTACGGCGCGAAAAGGCGCAGGTTGTACAGGAACTGCCGGAAAAGACCGAAATCATCACAGATGTTGAACTGAGTGGTGGACAACAGCAGCTGTATGAAACAGTGCGGGTCGCGATGCACGACAAAATCCGTCGTGAAATCGACAGAAAGGGGATCGAACGCAGCCAGATCATTATTCTGGATGCCCTGCTCAAGCTGCGCCAGATCTGCTGCGATCCGCGCCTGCTGAAGCTGGACGCAGCCAGAAAGGTGAAAGAATCAGCCAAGCTGGAACGCCTGATGGAACTGCTGCCGGAAATGATCAGTGAAGGCCGCCGCATCCTGCTGTTCTCACAATTCACCAGTATGTTAGCCCTGATCGAAAAAACCCTGGCACAACATACAATTGATTATGTCAAGCTGACCGGACAGACGAAAGACCGGGCAACACCGATCGATCAGTTCCAGAGCCGAAACGTGCCGCTGTTCCTGATCAGCCTGAAGGCCGGTGGTGCCGGACTGAACCTGACCGCAGCCGACACAGTCATCCATTACGACCCTTGGTGGAATCCAGCTGTGGAGCGTCAGGCAGCGGACCGGGCACACCGGATCGGACAGAAAAACAAGGTCTTTGTGTACAAGCTGATCACACAAGGCACCGTCGAAGAAAAAATCAACAACCTGCAACAAAAAAAGCAGGCACTGGCGGATGCCCTGTTTGACGGCAAACAGAACAAGGCGGCCCTGACCCGCGATGACCTGCACAACCTGTTCACTCCCTTAGGTTATGACGGCTGATGTCCCGGACCATACGTCTTTCCGGCCTGATGCTCCTGCTGAGCGTCACTGCCTGTGCCAGTAGCCTGGATGCCGAGTTCAGGGATACACGCGACCCTTATGAAGATATCAACCGCCCTATCTATGCGTTCAACGACACACTGGACCAATACCTGCTGTACCCGCTCAGTCAGGGTTACCAGTGGATCGTACCGACACCGGTTGACCAGAGTCTCACCCGCTTCTTCAGCAATCTGAACAGCCTCACCACGATCCTGAACAGCCTGTTGCAGAACAAACCGGACACAGCCGGGCAAGCCACTGTCCGGTTTGCCCTGAACAGCAGCATTGGCCTGGTTGGCCTGCTTGACGTTGCCACCCCGCTCGGCTGGCCAGAACATCAGGAAGACTTTGCGCAGACCCTTGGTATCTGGGGCGTCCCACCCGGACCCTATCTGGTGCTGCCCGTGCTCGGGCCCAGCAGTGTCCGGGGACTGACCGGACGCCTGGCTGACTGGTGGACCGAACCGCTGAATGCCCTGCCAAACGACGTACCCAAATATGCCTTACGTGGTCTGAGCCTGCTGGACCGGCACACCGACCTGCTGCCACTGCGCCAGCTGGCCGGACAAGTCCTGGATCCATATAGCTTTGTACGCGATGCATACCTGCAACGCCGGGCATTAGCGATTCGGGATGGCGTCAGTCAGGCACCAGATGACTGGGACGACGAATTCGGGTATGACTGAACCACCGTCTTATCATCCCAGAATGGCGGAACGGTTTCGCGGCTACCTGCCGGTCGTGGTGGATGTTGAAACCGGTGGCTTCAACCCGACCACCGATGCCTTGCTGGAAATTGCCGCGATCCCGCTCCGGCAGGATGCTACCGGCGGACTGCACCCGGCAGAACAACTATGCGAGCAGGTACAACCCTTTCCCGGTGCCAGGCTGAACCCGGCATCACTCAGCCTGAACCAGATCCAACCGGACAACCCACTGCGCCAGGCCGTTGACGAAAAAGAAGCCCTGACCCGGATATTCCGCCCGATCCGCCAGGCCATCCTGGCCAGCGGCTGCAAACGCGCCATCCTGGTCGGACACAATGCAGCTTTTGACCTGGGCTTCATCAATGCGGCCGTCGCTCGCACTGACAGCAAACGCAACCCGTTTCACCCGTTCAGCACCCTGGATACGGTCAGTCTGGCCGCACTGATGTACGGCCAGACCGTGCTGGCCCGCGCCAGCAGAATGGCCGGACTGGACTGGCATGCAAAACAGGCACATGGTGCACAATATGACGCGACTCAGACCGCCCGGCTGTTCTGCCACATAGTCAACCACTGGCAACAATTATCGTCCGGTACATCCGGCCTGTGTGCTACCAGACCGGACATCCCTGAAAACCAGCGTGATACACTGATCACATGATCCTGCCCCCAAGCAACCCGGAGAATTCTGCGTGACAAAAACTCGTCTGTTGAGTGGCTGCACAGCACTTACTCTGACTCTGATGAGCCTGCTCAGCTGGGCGCAGCCGGTCAGCCTGAACCTGAAAAATGCTGATATTCGTTCAGTGATTGATATGGTTTCCGGTATTACCGGCAAAAATTTTATCGTGGATCCGCGGGTCAAAGGCAAGGTGACACTCGTGTCATCCACACCGGTAGAGCCGGAAGAAGTCTACGATATCTTTCTGTCCATCATGAAGGTGCATGGTTATGTCGCACTGGAAGAGGGCGGGATCGTCAACATACTGCCAGCGAATGAAGGGGTACGTGGTGCGCCACTGGATGCACGTACCGGCCATGACAGTCAGATGCAGATGCAGATCCAGGTCGTATCCGTGCGCAATGTGAAGGCAACGCAGCTGGTGCCGGCATTAAAGCCACTCGTTTCCAAAAATGGTCATTTGTCAGCACATGCCAGCTCCAATACACTCGTGATCTCAGATACGGGACGGCGCCTGCAACGTCTGATAGAGATTATCCGCCGCCTGGATGTCCAGGAAGACAGTGGACTGGAGGCCGTCAGACTGAAACATGCCGCTGCATCGCAAGTGATCAGGACATTACAACCATTGCTGACCAGCAGCGGCAAGGGCAAGGGCAGCATATTCGGTGAAGGCATTGCCGACCGAGGTATCCGGCTGGCAGCGGATGACCGCGCCAACATGGTACTGATGACTGGCAGCAAGCAGGTCCGCAACCGCTTACGTATTCTGATAGAACAGCTGGATACCCCGATTTCCCATCAGGGCGAAACCCAGGTGGTCTACCTGAAATTTGCCAAAGCCGTTGATCTGGCTGAGGTTCTGCGCAGTACGCTGGACGAAAAATATCAGGACAGCGGCAACAATAAAAAAAGTCGGAACGCGACTGCACGCCAGGTCAGCATACAGGCCGATGAAGACATGAATGCATTACTGATTACGGCAGGTCCGGATCAGCATGCCGAAATTCAGGCTGTCATTCAGGCCCTGGATGTACGCCGGGCACAAGTGCTGGTCGAAAGCCTGATTGTTGAAATGTCGGATGACCGGGCACGCAGCCTGGGCATACAGTGGCTCGCTGGAGACAAAGACCTGGTACAGTTGAGTAACGCCAGCACACTGGCGGCTACTGCGCTACAGCAAGGTAATGTGGTCGGACTGCTCAAGGCCGGGAAAGGATTGAATATCGGCGTGCTGGCGCGGGCACTATCAAATGATGGCGACGCGAATATCATCTCAACACCGAGCCTGATCACGCTGGACAATGCTGAAGCTGAAATCAATGTCGGACGTGAAGTGCCGTTTGTCACCGGTTCTTATACCAGTTCCGGCGGCAGCTCCGGTGCAGACAATCCGTTCACCACGATTCAGCGCAATGATGTCGGGCTGACGATGAAGATCACACCACAGATCAATCAGGGCTCGACCATCCGGCTGGATATTGATCAGGAAATCTCTAACCTGCTACCCGGTGCTGCTGCCCGGTTTGGTGCAAGCGATTTAGTCACCAGTAAACGTAGCATCAAAACCAGCGTCGTGGTGGAAGATGGCAATATCCTGGTACTGGGCGGCCTGGTTGATGACACATTGCGCGAAAGCCAGGTGAAGGTACCGATGCTGGGCGATGTGCCGGTTCTGGGACAACTGTTCAATTACCGTGAAGCAACCAAAGAAAAACGCAATCTGATGATTTTTATCCGACCAAAGATCCTGCGTGATGCCGAGAGCAGCCATGCCCTGAGCGAACAACGGTATACCAGGATACGCAACCAGCAGCTGCAACAATACGAAGCCGGCTCACGTCTGCTATCTGATGACGATATTCCATTGCTGGCACCTGTAGACGACACAACATCTGAGCAGGCCGTTCCATCCCCGGAACCGCACATGAGTCAGCCTGCCGCCCCGGCAGAAAAACAGACGACACACAGCCCACAGCCAGCAACAAAGGCCGTGCAACAACCGGTCGTCACACCTGCGGCAGGACCAGCTTACGATATCACACCGATACACCCTACCGAACGGCAGAAACTGCTGCACCCCCCGACGGTTAAACCAACACCGGCATCAGCACCTGAACCCGCCCCGCCCGGGACAATATCACCGGTTGCAAAACCCACTACGTTTGCACAGGCACAGGAGCAACTACTGCACAGTCTGCCACGCTCTACCCGACCATCCGTGAACACCACGACCGGAATCCGTGTGCCGGATAGGCAACCACAGAAAATGAGTCTGCCGGACCTGTTTAATCCAGGCGAATAGTAATGGCCGCGAAGATAACAGGACTGAATGCTGCCGCAACAACTACAGAGCTCAGCCTGACCTATGCTGAGCGCCACAGCGTGTTGCTGGATTATGCAGAAAACGGAGACCTGACATTATTATGTCGTACTGATACGTCATTGCGCGCATTACAGGAAGCACAACGCCAGGCTGGTGGTTACACCCGCATCCGGCGACTGGATGCGGAGGCCTTTGCGCAACGATTGCAGATACAGCAGGACAGTACCGCCAATCAGGCGATGACAGCAATTGACGAGATCAGCGATGCAGTCACACTGGATTTTGATCGACTGGTTGGTGAACTGAACGATCAACCGGAAGACCTGTTAGACAGTATAGAGGATGCGCCGGTTATCCGCTTACTGAATGCGTTATTCACCAAGGCGGTACAATTCAATGCATCCGATCTGCACATTGAGCAATATGAAGATTATCTGCGGGTCCGGATGCGCGTAGATGGCGAACTGCAACAGATGATGCGTGGCAAAAGAAGCCTGGCCCCCCTGCTGATCTCGCGCATCAAGGTGATGGCAAAACTGGATATTGCGGAAAAGCGACTGCCGCAGGATGGCCGGATTGCGTTGCGGCTGGGGCGTCGTCAGGTCGACGTACGGGTATCGACTATGCCATCCGGTGTCGGCGAGCGAGCAGTATTACGTTTATTAGATAAAAGTGCCGGGCGGCTGCAACTGCGCGATCTGGGTATGCCAGCGCAGGTGGAACAGCTATCAGACCAGATCATTCGCCGACCACATGGTATGTTCCTGGTCACAGGCCCGACCGGGTCCGGTAAAACGACCACACTGTATGCCGCACTGACCCGGCTGAATGATCATCGCCGCAACATCATGACCGTGGAAGACCCGATTGAATATGATCTGGAAGGGATCAACCAGACCCAGATCAATGCCAGAATCGGCATGAGCTTTGCGCACGGATTGCGGGCCATACTACGTCAGGATCCGGATGTGGTGATGGTCGGAGAGATTCGTGACAGCGAAACCTCAGAGATCGCTGTACAAGCCAGTCTGACCGGACACATGGTCTTTTCCACACTGCATACGAATACCGCCATCGGTGCCATCACCCGCTTACGTGACATGGGGGTGGAACCGTTTTTACTGGCCTCCAGCCTGTCCGGCATTCTGGCACAGCGACTGGTGCGTCAGTTGTGTCCCTGCGCTGAAACCTACCAGCCGGATGCGGCTGAGTGTGAACGTCTGGGGATCAGTACAAACAAGCACCTGCGGCGGCCACAAGGCTGTGATACCTGCAACCAGACCGGCTATCTGGGCCGGATCGGGGTATATGAGCTGATAGCGATGGACGATACGCTGCGCGGCCATATTCATGCCGAAGCGAGTGAAGCCACCATGCTGGAACATGCACGTACCCGGAGTCCGGCATTGATTGAATCTGCCATGGATCTGGTGCGGCAACACAAAACAGCGTACGAAGAGGTGTTACGCGTACTCGGCACATAACCGACGGGCACCTCTGCAACCAATGGTACCCAACTTCAATCGCAGCGTTCTGTGCGTAGCAAAGCTGCAGTTGCAGAATCCACCTGATCTATCCTGTCTGCTTTCCGGGCTATGGATTCCGCGACTTCGCGCGGAATGACGTGGTGTCATCCTGAAAGTTGTCACGAGGGTGGTTGTGCCACCTTACTGAAAAGCGTTATCCGGTCACGACCCTCCGAGGGCGTCTGCGGCCCGGATGGCCGCAGCCGAGCCCCCATGGATGGATTTATGGCGTATCTCGGAGGGCCGTGACCGGATAACGCTGGCACTGAGATTGCCACATCTCCTCAACTCATCAGCAGACAAGTCAACCAGTTTATGTCAGAGCGATCAGGTTCGTGATACAGCATGTCATTGTGCCCGATCTGCTCGGGTCGTTTCCGTCCTCTGTCACTTTGCCCGAGCTGCCGCCGTTGCCCATGTTATCGCGTCTGCTCAGCCGGGCTGAGCGCAGTGCAGCCCCGACTGGTTATGCGCCAACACTGTTTGCGTTATCCGGCCTGCCGGTTGAGCCTGATCAGGATTTGCCGACCGGAGCACTCAGCTGGCACCTGAATCCGGCACTGGCACCGGATCAGTGGGTCTGTCAGGCAGATCCGATTCATTTACAACCGGATCAGGATCGGCTGCTTGCATTTGATTTTCACCACCAGCCGCTTGGCCTGACAGAAGCTGAGGCCCTGATCAGACTGTTCAATGATCACTTCGATAGTGAAGGACTACATTTATGGCTGGCAGAGCCGAATCACTGGTTCTTATCTGCCGAACAGGCACCAGACATCCGGACGCATCCCCTGAGCATGGTGCAGGGACGCCCGATGGCGCGCTTTTTACCGACTGGTCCGGATGCCACCCGATGGCACGCATTACTGAATGAAACGCAGATGTTGTGGCATCAGTCACCACCGAATCTGCGTCGGGCGGCAGATGACCTGCCGGTAGTGAATGGTTTGTGGCTGAGCGGGGGTGGTTGTCTGCCGCAGGCAGTGCCACACCAGTTTGCCGGGGTCAGTGGCGACAGCCGATTATTGCAGGGTATGGCTCAGCGAGCCAGGCTATGTGGTGGCTTCCGGCAGGCTGCGGCCATACATGTGTTATCAGCACCGGGGCGAGCAGTACAGGATGCTGATCCGGCGGCCTGGATAGTCGCGCTGCACCAGCTGGAACATCAGTTGGCTCTGTTGTGTCATGGCGAGGTGATCCTGTTTCCCTGTGCCGGACAGAGATGGCACTGGCGACCGGGTCGGCGCTGGTGGTGCCGTACCCGACCAGTCACCGACTGGCTGATCTCAGATACTGTGGCGCAAACAATCTGACCCGAATCCGGTTGAAACAGGAAAGTAGCCCGATTCCCACAGATACCCCGGTTTGATGTTATAATACAGCGAACCATTTCTTTAATATTACGGTGTTCTTACGCAACATCAGATTCTGTAAAGAGGTTAAGTTTATGGTTCGTAAAATATTATTAAGTGTATCCATGGCCTTGTCCGCCAGCCATTCTGTTTCTGCTGCCTGCATGGACGATCTGGAAATGCATGGCAATCCCATCACAGGTCTGTCTTCCCCTGCACCTGAGACTAGGCCCGGAGTTGCTGCTAACCGGAGTTATGTCGACAGATACGTTGCAAAACTTGATCGGGACCGCTACAACGCCACTCTTCTGAACGAGGAAACAAACAGCAGCTCCTCTGAAGAACAGAGCTGGTTTGATGCGCAGGTGTACTGCAATGAACTGACTGCTTCTGCCGTGCTGAGTGACGGAACAGTATCTGCAGAGAAATACGATGACTGGTATCTGCCAGCCAGAGTTGAGTGGATCTCAGTCTGTCTGAATCAGGGTAGTACACTGAACTATGCTGAGCAGACCTGGACCGCCGGTGGTGCATGTGCAGCCAGTGACGTTATGTACTGGACCAGCACTCTGCATTCAGCACCTGTCACCTTTCAAGGTGAAGGTACTTGGGATGTAATGAAATTTGACCTTAATAGATATGAATTTTATGTTACCGGGACAGCAGAAATATTTAATCCGGCAACCGGTGAAACGATGCGGATTAATCCTGATCTGAAAAAACAGACACGGTGCATCAGATAAACCCTTCAGGCTATTCCTGCAGCCTCAGTCGCTTCTGTAATACGGCTGATCGCATCAATCCGTAATCCGGTGACCGGTTTTTTAGGTGCATTTGATTTCGGAATAATTGCCTGACTGAAGCCATGCCGGGCTGCCTCGTACAATCTTTCCTGACCGTTCGGAACAGGCCGCAATTCACCTGCCAGGCCGACTTCACCAAAAATCACCAGGCTTCGGGATAACGGAATATCCCGATAACTGGACAGAGCAGCCAGCAATACTGCTAAATCAGCAGCGGGTTCGCTGACCCGAACACCACCGACAATATTCAGAAACACATCCTGATCAGACATCCCGATGCCACCGTGTTTATGCAGCACAGCCAGTAGCATAGAAAGCCGGTGCTGATCCGAACCGAGTGCAATGCGACGTGGATTACCGGAAGCATTCTGATCAACCAGTGCCTGAATCTCAACCAGCAGCGGACGCGTTCCTTCGCGGGTTACCAGTACCGCGCTGCCCGGTACCGGTTCTTCATGTGGCGATAAAAACAAGGCCGATGGATTACTGATCTCACGCAGGCCCTGGCCAGTCATCGCAAACACACCCAACTCATTCACTGCACCAAAACGATTCTTTATCGTTCTTACCAGCCTCAGCTGACTCCCTGCCTCACCTTCAAAATACAGCACTGTATCCACCATGTGCTCCAGCACACGTGGCCCCGCCAGCGCACCTTCCTTAGTCACATGACCCACCAGCAAAACACTGGTATTTGTATGCTTTGCATATTGTACAAGACGTGCAGCCGACTCTCTGACCTGTGCGACGGAGCCAGGTGCAGATTGCAGCGTGTCGGTAAAAAAGGTCTGGATTGAGTCCATCACCAATACCTGCGGCTGGTGCTTCTGCACCTGCTCCAGGATATGTTCAATACAGGTTTCGGTCAGCAGATGCAGCCGCTCGCGCGCCAGATTTAATCGTTGCGCGCGCAGACTGATTTGTTGTGCAGATTCTTCGCCACTGACATACAAGGTAGACAGATGGCCTGCCAGTGCAGCCAGGGTCTGCAGCAATAAAGTGGATTTACCAATGCCCGGATTACCGCCAATCAGGATGACAGAACCGGGCACAAGCCCGCCACCGAGCACCCGGTCCAGTTCAGCCAGTCCGGTGGCCAGCCGCTGCGTCGCTGTGGCCTGTATATCGGCCAGGTTGCAGATACCGGATACCTGCGGTGCACCAGCATAGTTGGTATAGCGCGTCTGCCGGCTTGGCTGCGCCACCGACTCAACCAACCGATTCCAGGCCCCACACTCAGCACACTGGCCTGACCACTTGGCAGACTGGGCACCGCAGGCCTCACAACGGTAATGCGGTTTTTCAGGTTTTGCCATAGGGGGCGTTCTCAATGAGCTGAGTGGCAATGATTTCGAGTCATTTTTTGTGCTGACAAGGCGCAATGAGGAGTAATAGTCATTCTATTGCGACGAGTTGCAACACAGTCAGCGCGAAAAAGGGCCGGAATCAAGCCATGAAGCTGATTGAGAACACCCCCCGGGGTACGACCCCAGAAGTTTGCAGAAACAGGCTTGCTGAGATAACCCTGCGAGAGCAGCAGCGACATCTGCGTCCTGCTGATGTCCCAACAGATCGACAAAAAAGAGGTAATCCCAGCGGCCCTGACGGGATGGCCGCGACTCAATCCGGCTCATACTGATATGGTGTTCTGCCAGCGGTGCCAGCAGATGATATAACCCGCCAGGCTGATTCCGGGTAGATAAAATCAGGCTGGTCTTATCCTGACCAGAGGGTTCCGGTTGTTGTGCACCGAGCACAACAAAGCGAGTCGTGTTATCTGCTACATCAGCAATAGCATGTGCCAGCGTCTGCAACTGATAATGAGTTGCAGCCTCACAGCCGGCAATCGCCGCTGTATGCGGCTGTTGCGCTGCTCTGCGGGCTGCAGCACCATTACTGTCAACAGCGACACAGGTCGCCTGCGGCAGATGTTTGCTGAGCCAGTGGCGACATTGTGCCAGCGCCTGCTGATGTGCATACACCGTCTGCACCTGCGCTAAAGGTTGTGCCTGGCCCAGCAACTGGTGCTGAATACGTAATGTGACCTCAGCACAAATAAATAAAGTCGTCTGCACCAGACAATCCAGCGTGTGATTGACGGCACCTTCAGTCGAGTTTTCAATCGGGACTACGCCATAATCGACTTCGCGCATCTCGACAGCGCGGAAGATATCCGCGATCTGAGCATGAGGCTGCAACTGGACTGCCTGTCCGAAATGCTGCCATGCCGCTGTTTCAGTATAGGTGCCCGCCGGGCCCAGAAACGCCACCGTGAGCGGCTGTTCCAGTGCCAGACAGGCTGACATCACCTCCCGGAACAAACGCACCAGCACATCAGAGCTGAGGGGCCCCGGGTTATTTGCAGCCAGTTGACGCAACACCTGCGCTTCACGCTCCGGACGATACATGGGAGCATCCGGATCAGCCACTCGCTTTAACTGACCAATCTGTTGTGCACACACAGCGCGCTGGTTCAGTAATTTCATCATGTGCTGATCAATCTGATCAATCTCAGCGCGAGCCTGAGCTAGGGTAACGTCCGTCATATCATTCACCTGTTATGATTCAGCACGCCGTACCATGGCACGCTCGCGTTGCCGGTACTGACGTATCGCAACCAGCAGCAGGATCAACGGCAACAAACAGATCAGGAACAAAGGCCACATGACCGGTTGATTCCAGGCTGCCTGTTGCTCAGCCCGCTGTGCGCCGTCAATCCGCTTATATTTCAGCGTATTGTTCGCCATCAGATGCGGCAATGCATTCTGATACCAGGCATGGTGCAGGCTGAAGCCTTTCGGAAAAAAGCCGAGCAACCAGGGGACTTCGGTGCGCAGAATTGTAACCATCTGATCAATCAACTGCTGCCGAACAGCGTTATCCGGCAGATCCTTCATCTGCTCAAACAATTGATCAAACCCGGCATGGGCAAAATTGGCTGCATTCTCACCGTGATGTTTCACCTTGCCATTCGGGCCATACAACAGGAATAAAAAATTCTCAGGATCCGGATAATCCGCATTCCAGCCCCAGCTGAAGATCTGGGCAGTACCCTTACGCATCTTATCCTGAAACCGGTTATAGTCGGTTGCGCGCACCACCAGCTGAATACCGAGCTGTCCGAACTGTTGTGTATACCATTGTAAAACGGCCTGACTACCCGGCCCGGTCTGCGCGGTATCATAGTACAGGATCAGCGGGCCACCGGTGACCGGGTCACGACCGTCAGGATACCCGGCATCGGCCAGCAATTGTTGTGCTTCAGCAAGCGGACGACGTTGTATTCTGCCCTGCTGCCAGATGTGGGTCTGTGGATTGATACCGGCCTGGCCCGCCCGGTAACCAAAGAGTCCTGGCGGTAACGGCCCCTGAGCGACCTCGCCACGACCATTCTGAAAGATGGCGACAAAAGACTCCCAGTCCAGTGCAATCGCCAGTGCCTGGCGCAATAAGCGGGCACGCTGCTGATCCGCCGGATCGTCCGGCTGGCCACCAACCACCGGGTCCAGCAGGTTAAACCCGGTATAAAATAATGAAGTCTGTACCGCTGTACTGAGCTGAATGCCACGTGCCTGCATCTCTGGGGTGAGTTGTGCTTCGCCGTCTGCGCCAAACTGAATCGCCTGATCAAAGCTATCCGAACTGATTCCGGCATTATCATAATAGCCCTGTAAAAACTGATTCCAGCGCGGAATCGCCTCTTTTTCCAGGCGGTACACTGCCTGATCAATAAACGGCATCGGCTGACCGGCATCGATCAGCAACCCGGCTGCACGCTGTGCAGCACTACCTTCAGCCGGATAACGCTCGCCACGAAAATTCGGGTTACGGCTGAGCGTCATACGCAGGTTCGGGTTATTCTCCGTCAGCATAAAAGGGCCGGTACCAACCGGATACCAGTTCAGATTCAGATTTCTGGCTGCCATGCCTGGCTGGGCATAAAAGCGTTCGACTTCCCAGGGCATTGGCGCAAAAAAATTCATCGCCAGCCAGAATATGAATTGCGGATAACGTTGCCGGATGCGGATACTGAAACGTCGGTCATCCAGCACCCGGACGCCGGATAAGGGCAGCGGACGCAGATCAGTCCACAAACGCCCGGCCTGCTGATCCGCTACCACCTGCGCATCCGCCAGCCGGGTAAATTCCGTGAAACCGACAATATGCTCAGCCATCAGACTGGCCACCGGCGAATGCAGGCGTGTCAGGGCCAGCCGCTTGATCTGGTAAAGATAGTCATCTGCATGTAATGTACGTGTGCCAGTCTGCGCAAAATCAGCTAAGGTATAACGATCTGCCAGCGCGTCAGCGGCCAGTGGCCAGTACTGCCAGGTACCTGTTGCTGTGCGGGCAAACGCCGGATGCGGCTGATACTGAATTCCGGGCTGCAGGGTGATGTGATATTCGGTAAACGCGACCTGATCCGGGTCCGGATCATCCGGCAATCGCTGACCCTGTGCGTCCAGATAGTAGATCTCCGGCATCTGACTGGCGGTCAGCGGTATCAGCTGATAGGGCCGTTGCAGATAATGATATTGCAGCGGTGGTTCATAGATCTGCGAAATAAAGGCCCATTCATTTGAACTGTAAGAACGGGCCGGATCCAGATGTTTAGGACGTTCGCTGAAGGAACTGAAAAAAACTGCCCGCGCAGCGGCATCTGCCGGGTACGGGCTGTTCCACAAGGCACCGGAACAACCGAATAGCAGGCTGCATAAGGCACTGTAACTGATGAGCCGAAAGATAAACATCATGCGATTATGTCAGATACCTGCGTTACCCGAGCCTGTCTGCAGCAGACTCACCTCAATCTGAACAGAGGAAATATTATGGGCTTTCTTGCTAACAAACGTGCACTGATTACCGGGGTTGCCAGTCGCCGCTCTATTGCGTATGGCGTGGCTGCCGCGATGCATCGGGAAGGTGCCGAACTGGCATTTACCTGCCAGAACGACAAGCTGAAAGAGCGCGTGGCTGCACTGGCACAAGAGTTTGATTCAGACATCGTGATCCCGCTGGATGTGAGCAATGATGCGCAGATCGCACAGGCCTTTACTGAGCTGGGCACTCACTGGGACGGGCTGGATGCACTGGTGCATTCAATTGCCTTTGTGCAGCGCAGCCAGCTGGAAGGCAGCTATGCAGATGCCGTGACCCGGGAAGGCTTTCATGTGGCACATGATATCAGTTCGTACAGCCTGGCAGCGTTAGCCCAGGCAGCACGCCCGCTGATGCAGGGCCGCCAGGCTGCGATCGTGACGATGTCGTATCTGGGCGCGCTGCGCACGATACCGAATTATAACGTGATGGGCGTCGCCAAGGCCTCACTGGAGGCGAATATGCGTTATCTGGCAGACAGCTTAGGACCGGAAGGCATCCGGGTCAATGCAGTCTCCGCCGGGCCGATCCGCACCCTGGCGGCCTCCGGTATTGCCGGATTCCGGGATCTGCTGGCCGAAGCAGAAAAACGTACCCCGCTGCGCCGTAATGTGAGCATTGAACAGGTCGGTAATGCGAGTGCCTTTTTATGCTCAGATCTGGCTTCCGGTATGACCGGAGACGTGTTGTATGTTGATGCCGGGTACCATATTCTGGGTGTGGTGTAGATATCAGGAACAGATGCTATGCAGGTCGATACGCTGATCCATGCCCGCTGGATTCTCCCGGTAGAACCGACCGGCACCCTACTCACACAACACAGCTTAGCGATTCAGGACGGACACATCTCTGCTTTGCTACCTGGCACCGAGGCACGCGTACATTGCCAGGCTGATCAGGTCATTGAACTACCGCAGCATCTCCTGATGCCGGGCCTGGTAAATGCGCACACACACAGCCCGATGAGCCTGTTGCGTGGCATCGCGGACGATCTGCCACTGATGCCCTGGCTGCAGGAACATATCTGGCCAACCGAGGCACGCTGGGTCAGTGCACAATTTGTTGCGGATGGCAGCCGCCTGGCAATTGCCGAAATGATCCGCAGCGGCACCACCTGTTTCAACGATATGTATTTCTTTCCCGATGCAACCGCACAGGTGGCAGCAGAGATCGGGATGCGGGCAGTGGTCGGATTAATCCTGCTGGATGCACCGACTGCCTGGGCCACAGATTCCGCAGACTATCTGGCGCAGGCACAAACCGTGCATGCAGCACTGCATGACGAACCGCTGATCACGACGGCGATCGCACCACACGCACCCTACACGGTCAGTGATGCGTTGTTGCGTGATGCAATCGCGCATCATGCTCTGCCAGCACGGGTGCACATGCATGTGCATGAGACAGCAGACGAGGTACAGGACAGCCTGACGCAATATGGCATACGTCCACTGCAACGGCTACAGCAGTCAGGTCTGCTGCATGATCAGTTGCTGGCGGTACATATGACCCAGCTGACCGGGGCTGAGATCGCACAACTGGCAACAACCGGCGTGCATGTGGTGCACTGCCCGGAATCGAATATGAAGCTGGCTGCCGGAGCCTGTCCGGTGCAACAACTCCTGACTGCCGGAGTGAATGTCGCACTGGGCACGGACGGTGCAGCGAGCAACAATGACCTGGACATGCTGGGCGAATGTCGCACTGCCGCTCTGTTCGGCAAGCATGTGGCACAGGATGCGCAGGCGGTAGATGCTGAACAGGTGGTGCGGATGGCCACGCTCAACGGTGCCCAGGCACTGGGTCTGGCAGACCAGATCGGTAGTTTACAACCAGGCAAGGCGGCAGACGTGATCGCACTCGATCTGGGCCAGCCAGCCACGCAGCCGGTATATCATCCGTTGTCGCATCTGGTCTACAGCGCGGCCCGTGATCAGGTCAGCGATGTCTGGATTGCCGGACAGCACCAGCTGGCAAACGGGCAACTCACCTGCCTGGATAGCACCGTCCTGCAGACACAGGCAGAACACTGGCAGGCCCGCATCAGCTCATCCGGCACCTGAAGCCGCAGATGCCGGACAAATCACAGTCGGTCAGTCAGCAGCCTGTACAGCAGCCGTCATTGCCTTTTTCAGCTCACCGCTGGTATGCATCTCCAGTGTGATATCACACCCGCCGATCAGCTCACCGCCGATATAGATCTGCGGGAAAGTCGGCCAGTCCGCGAAACGCGGCAGGTTGGCAAAGATCTCCGGATCAGACAGCACATTCACATGGGCAAACGGCACACCACAATCCTGCAGTGCCGCTGCCGCACGTGACGAAAAGCCACACTGTGGAAACTGCGGTGTTCCTTTCATAAAGATGACCACCGGATTCTGTTCAACCTGCTCGCGGATACGCGCTAAAACATTCATATAATCTTTCATCCTGCATAAAGGCGTGGAAACGACTTGGCTTCAGCCACTGAAAGTGGCATCATTTTAACCGAGTGCCGGTCGGTGCACACCCACTGAATCCTGCGCTGCACCAGGCGCACGACTTATTCTGCTAATCCATGGAATCAATACCCGATGAAGACTTACATATGCACCGTCTGCGGCTATGTCTATGACGAAAACCTGGGCGATCCTGATGCCGGTATTCAACCCGGTACCCTATGGGCGGATGTACCGGAAGACTGGGTCTGCCCGGACTGTGGTATGAGTAAAGACGAGTTTGAAATGATGGAAATCTGAGTCTGATCCCGACCCTGAGGTCAGAGACCTCAGGGAGACAGATGACCTGCAGCATAATTCTCCAGAAACTGCAGTAATAACAATACCGGACGTCCGGTGGCACCCTTCTTTTTGCCCGAATACCAGGCCGTACCTGCAATATCCAGATGGGCCCAGCGGAACTTGCTGGTAAAGCGCGATAAGAAGAGTGCAGCGGTAATGGTACCGGCAGCCCGGTCACCCACATTCGCCACGTCCGCAAAATTCGACTTTAACACCTCGGCATAATCATCCCACAAGGGCAATTGCCAGGCACGATCCTGCGCTGCTTCGCCTGCCGCCAGAATTGCCTGCGCCAGATCGTCATCATTCGCCATCAGGCCGGTTGCCTCATGACCCAACGCAACCACACAGGCCCCGGTCAGGGTTGCAATATCAATCACGACTGCCGGTTTGAACTGCTCGGTATAGGTCAGTGCATCGCACAATAACAAACGCCCTTCGGCATCAGTGTTAAGAATTTCGATCGTCTGACCTGACAGGGAAGTCACAATATCACCCGGTTTGGTCGCATTGCCACCCGGCAGGTTCTCACTGCTGGGCACCACACCCACCACATTGATCGGCAATTGCAACTCAGCACACGCCGCCAGTACACCCAGCACACTTGCCCCGCCACACATATCAAACTTCATCTCATCCATCTTTGCGGCTGGCTTCAGCGAAATACCACCGGCGTCGAACGTCACTGCCTTACCGACCAGTGCAACCGGTGCGGCATCTGTCGGACCACCAGTATAGCGCAGCATGATCAGCTTCGCTGGTTGCCGACTACCTCGCGATACCGACAGGAAGGAACCCATGCCCAGCGCCTCCAGCTCTGGCTCGCCCAGCACCGATACATTCAGCGCGGCATACTGTGTGCCGAGCTGCTGTGCCCGTTCGGCCAACACCGCCGGGGTACACAGATTACCCGGTAGGTTTGCCAGATCGCGGGTCAGCTTCAGCCCAGTGCATGCTGCTGCGGTCTGTGTCACGACCGCCTGTACCACAGCCAGATCGTCCGCCTGTGCAACCTGCAGTGTTAACTGAGACAGCGGCACATCCGGCACGGCCTCCGGCTGACTCTTACACTGATCAAACCGATACAGTGCCCGGTCTGCCGCCAGAACGGCACTGCGTGCCAGTGTGGCCGCTGCTATCCCGGTCTGTGTCGGCAGACATAACACCGCATCAGCCACACCGTTCGCCTGCAGTGCGCGAACTGCCTGTTCCACCGCCCGACCAAACGTCTGTACTGAGAATTTATCCGCCGGACCCAGCCCGAGCAGTAACACCCGCCGGGCCGGTAAGTCCGGCAGACCATATGCCAGCAGGCAGTCACCCTGCCTGGCCGGAAAATCTCCACGCTCCCAGAGTTGCTGTAACTGAGCTGTACCGACCAGCTCAGGTATCCGCCAGCCCTCATCCTGTACCGCACACACAATCATGCCGGTGGTTGCCGGCACCGAACCGTGCACCGCTGTATATAGCATACTGACTCCTCAAAAAAACCAGTTTCAGGCACCGGGCGAAAATTGCCTTCACCTGTCAAACCAATTAAAGTAAATGCCTATGGCACATTCTGATTCCTATATTCTGGCAGGCCGCCACATTCTGCTCGGCATCAGCGGTGGTATCGCGGCCTGCAAGACCGCTGAGCTGGCACGCCTGCTGGTCACTGCCGGCTGCGATGTGCGGGTTGTGATGACTCCGGCCGCGACACAGTTCATTGGCCCGCTGACATTACAGGCAATCACCGGCTGGCCGGTCTCAACTGAGATCTTTGACCCGCAACAGGAAGCTGCCATGGGCCACATTGCGCTGGCACGCTGGGCTGACCTGATTGTGATTGCACCCGCCAGTGCCAACTGTATCGCCAGACTGTATACCGGCCAGGCAGATACCTTACTGCATACTCTCTGCCTGGCCAGCACTGCACCGCTGGCACTGGCACCGGCGATGAACATGCATATGTGGCAGCATCCGGCAACGCAGGCCAATATTCAGGGATTGCAACAACGCGGCGTCCTCTGCTGGGGCCCGGCAGATGGCGCTCAGGCCTGTGGCGACACAGGCCCGGGGCGCCTGTCAGAACCAACCGAGCTGTACCAGCATATTGTGACACACTTCACGCATGGCAGCCTGGCCGACTGCCACCTCCTGCTGACTGCCGGACCGACCCGGGAACCACTGGATACGGTACGCTATATCGGCAATCGCAGCTCCGGTAAGATGGGCTATGCCATCGCCGCCGCTGCAGTCGAGCAGGGTGCCCGGGTCACCCTGATCAGCGGGCCGACTGCGCTGGCCTGTCCGGCAGGTGTCACCCGCCACTCAGTGCAGACCGCACAACAGATGTACGATCAGGTACTGGCACAGGTTACTCAGGCAGATATCTTCGTCGCCTGTGCGGCAGTGGCCGATTACCGGCCCGAGACCTGTGCTGACCATAAGATCAAAAAAGGCAGCACACCATACTCACTGACGCTGGTGCCGAATCCGGACATCCTGGCAACGGTTGCAGCCCTGCCGAAACCACCCTATTGCCTCGGCTTTGCAGCTGAAACTGATCAGGTGCTGGCACATGCTGAGGCAAAACGACAGGCGAAACAGATTCCGCTGCTCGCTGCCAACCGGGTCAGCAACACCGCAGGCATCGAAACGGACGAGAACGCCCTGACCCTGCTCTCAGATCAGGGCCGGATCCATCTGCCGCAACAGCCGAAACAACGTCTGGCCCGACAACTGATCCACCACCTGGCCGAACAATATCATGCACAACTTACAGTTCAGAATCCTTGACCCGCGCTTAGGTCGTGACTATCCGTTACCAACCTATGCCACGACCGGCTCAGCCGGCATGGACCTGCGGGCCATGCCGGAACACGCCTGCACCCTGGCCCCGGGGGACACAACACTGATTCCGACCGGTATGGCTGTTTATATTGCCGATCCCGGCCTGGCAGCGATCATCCTGCCCCGCTCCGGTCTGGGCCATAAACATGGTATTGTACTCGGCAACCTGGTTGGTCTGATTGACTCAGATTATCAGGGCCAGCTATATGTATCATGCTGGAATCGCAGTGATAGCGAGTTCCATCTCGCGGTCGGTGAACGCATCGCCCAACTGGTGCTGGTGCCAGTGATCCAGGCACAATTAACACAGGTTGATGAATTTATCACCACCGAGCGCGGCACCGGTGGCTTTGGTCATTCCGGCCGGTAAGAGTCAGGTTCAATGCATAAAATAACCTAATTACCACTCTTCTTAAGCCATAGTTACGTCATTCGCATTCAAGCCATTGATTAGCCATGTGATTTCACTTTTACCGCAGCCGATGTTGCTTCACTGTTAAGTGGACTTTTTCTGATGCTATAGGGCGTATCTGAAGCAGAGCTTAGTATGGGTGGTAATCAGGTAAAATAAAGGGTGGTGGTTAAATTAAAACTGCTATTGCTAAGTTGTAGTTGTAGATGAAGAACTTAGTCATTATATGGTGCCAACAAGTTTTCTTAGAAAAAGATAAAGTTTTTCTCACATAACGAGCGAGGCGTTGACGTAAGGTATTATTCCAACGTTCAACATGGGCATTTTCTTTACCGACACTTTGATGAGTCTCTGTTGAAAACACTTTTTCATAAGCATGCCAGAAATCACTGTAAGTATGGCATGATTTATAAGTTTCCGGAATCTTGTTCCACAGCCGACGACAACTTTCAATAGCTCGACTACCGATCACGAAAGCAATTACTTTACGAGTACGTCGACATAGTGCAATACAAACCCACTGCTTGTTGCTTTTCACCCGAATAAAAGACTACAGCTCGTCCAATTCCAAGATATCATCTGATTGGGCAGGCAGTAAGCTGTCTTTCAAATCGGGTAATTGCTGGACTTTTTTTTAACCAAGCGGATACTGTTTGTCGAGCAACTTTAAAAGTACGTTCAACGCCTCGAAAACTGCTACGTTCCTGATAGGCGCGAAGAATTTCTTCCTTACGTTCTTCGGTATAACGAGGTTCTGGGTTTAGCGTGCCATATTTACCACAGGCATGGCAGTAATATTTTTGCTTGCCGCTAGCAGTTTTCCCATTCTTCTTTAATTGGGTACTTTGACAATGAGGGCAGTGGTGAGTTTTTTGAATCATAGGACTTATCCTTAATTTCACTATACTGAACAATGAAACTAAAAGCAGTCTCTATTTTACCATTACCAAATAAAGAACCCCGCAGCAAGCTATGGGAAATCAGACCCTGAGAGATTGAAAGATAATTCTCCGGAAGATTGGCATTATGATATAATCCGAGCTTAACGGCGTATTTTGCGCAAGGTGCTGTTACTCGTAGTCTTTTATATACAATATAAGGAACCAACATTATGTCAAAAACTTATACGATTTTTGGTGCCGGACCTGGCGGTCTCTACAGTGCATGGCGGCTGATTACCAAGGGTGGACTTACAAAAGGCGATACAGTCAGATTAGTAGAGTGGGGTAAGTACAAGTTTGAAGACGGAGACTGCGGTACTCGCCTGCCTGCAGGACGTATCTGCAGCCACCACTATCAGGGAAATCCGGACAACTCCTATATTGAGGTTGGCGGTATGCGATACCTTGAATGGAATAATAATAAAAAAACAGGGCACCAGTTAGTTACGGAGGTCATTAACAAACTGAATCTTAACAAGCAGGTTGTGGATTTCAGGACCACTGAAAATCCACTGATGTATCTTCGCGGAAAAAACTTTTACCAGAAAGATTTAGGAAATGGTACAACTGAAGCACCTTATAATACACCGGGAAACAATATTAAACCTGCAGATGAATTATCGGGTAATATATCTAAGCTGATGACTGAAGGTAGTGATATTGAAACACGTGCACAACAGTGTGGTTTTTATTCATCCGGTAAGCTATCCGAAAACATCAGTTCGTATGTCTATAAGTCGGGAGATACTATTAGTAATATTGGCTACTGGAACTTTTTTTATGATCAGGCAGGAAACGAAGGATACAACTATGCTGCTGATGCCGGAGGCTATTCTTCAAATGTGATTAACTGGAATGCCGCAAATGCTGCTGTATACAACGGTGAATTTGCGCCGGGTGGAGAATATAAAACGCTTAAAGCAGGTTATTCTCAGCTATTTAAAGCACTCTATACATCTGCGAAAAGTGATGCTGGTAAGAAGGGCATACATTTCGAGATCAAAAGTGGCAAACGCCTCCACTCTATCTGGATGCAGGAGAAAAGGCCGCATTACTATCTGGCAACTGACCAAAACCCTTTTAAATCAGACGGTGATCCTCAATCCACTGACTATGCAATTCTCGCCATGCCTCCGCACGCCGTAGAGCTGGTTGCACGTGCAACACGGTACGTAAGTATGGGAGAGGGTAAAACTGATTTTCTGAACAATCAAAAAGTACAGAACTATCTGGAGTCGGTAATTGAACAACCCTCTCTCAAGATTGCTATGTTTTTTGACACCGAGTGGTGGAAGAAAGCGACTTATCCTCCGAAGCTGGTGAATTCTGCCGGTAATGATGACGTTTTTGGTCCAACGATCACAGACCTGTCTCTACGCCAGATTTATTACTTCGGAAATAACGCTCCCGGAAAGAGTAATGGTAAACCTGTTTACGGGATACTGGCTTCTTACGACGATATGCGATTTACTCAGTTCTGGCGTGAAATGGATATCGGAGTTGATAAACGACGGTGTACACCGATTAGTCAGAACTACCAAGCCTTGCAGGGTGCACAGAGAGCAACCAGCACTATGGAGCGTATGGTGATACTGGAACTTGCAAAGGTGCACTACAATGATCCCAATGCGACGTGCAACATCCCCAAACCATTAGAAACTGTTGTGATGGACTGGGGTCTCGCACCATTTGGTGCAGGTTATCATGGTTGGGCAGCTCACTATGACATCGCTGATGTGATGCAGAAAATCAGGACACCCGCCAAGCTGGGCGGTGCAGAGGCTGATCAGGAAGAAACGGTTTTTCTGATTGGTTCTGCATTCTCCAATGATCAGGCCTGGGTAGAGGGCGCATTCTGTACTGCAGAGTCGGTCCTGACAGAATTTTTAAATCTGGAAACAATTGCTGATACTACCAAGTATCCACTCATCTGCGGCTGCAAACACTGAAAACAAATTGTATCCTGAGCGTAGCGCAGGCCATGGTTATACCGGCCTGAAGCCTGCTGCTACGCACGGATGCGTGCCAGCTGAAGATTTGCAGAAAGAGTTTGACAATCGCCTGAATCTGCGTATCCAGATGGCGCGTTGCGCTGGGGCTGGAACGGCTCACTGGCAAGCAGGTGAACCTGCGTCCGCAAGCGGCGTTTGTCAAGGAAGATGGCCGCAACTCTCTCAAATCTAAACGGCTCTCCCTGAGCGATGCGCGTCCGAACCAGTAGAGACTTTTCTCATCAGACCTCCTGCAAATGGTACGAGGTTATTCGTACCACTACATACACAGACATTTCATTCACATTAAGAGACCAAATCTCTTGAATAACCGACTGCATGATGCGCAACAAGCCCGCAACAACGCTACCTGCATCTATACTGAGACCGTCGTCGCACAGGCTGTGGATCAGATGGCCGCTCAGATCAGCGCGGATCTGAGTGACAAAAACCCGCTGCTGCTCGGCGTGATGCACGGCGGCCTGTTACCACTCAGTTATCTGCTGCAGCGTCTGACTTTTCCACTGACGATAGATTATGTGCATGCTACGCGTTATCGTGAAGATCTGAGTGGCCGGGAATTGATCTGGCAACGCACACCGAATCAGTCGCTGACCGACCGGCATGTGTTGATTGTGGATGATATTCTGGACGAAGGGCATACCCTGGAGGGACTGCTGCAATATTGCCAGACACAACAACCAACCAGTCTGCAGACCGCTGTGCTGGTACGCAAACAACATGACCGGGGCGTCAATCCACCATTGGACTATGGTGGCCTGGCGGTACCCGATCAGTATGTATTCGGCTGTGGCATGGACTACCGGGGCTACTGGCGTAATATACCGGCCATTTATGCTGTCTCAACCACAACATAATCCAAGCCGTAGGCCGTACCCCCGTGGTCATGCTGACTACTGAGGTTAACACCGTCAAATTTCAGGTAGTCGGCTAAATGTGTTTTTCATGTAAATATAAAGCTGAAATGTAACTATTCAGCTTTAGGCTCTTATTGGCAGCCTACTCAGCTAAACCACTGAGGATTCACCGGATTGCCAGTCAGATTCAGGAAGCTTTCCGTCAAAAATTAAGGCAGGCGCGTCCGAAGCTGAAACGAGCTGCTTGCGGCAGATCAAGAGGTACCTCGAATACAAAAGAACATCTGCGCACCCGGCTCACTACGGAAGCACCTTTAATAGGGACGGAGCAAGATAATTGGTAAAGAAAAGACCCTGAGGTTCAGAGTATGTTAATCAACCAGCCAGATGTTTTCTGACTGCCTGACTGATCTGAGCCAGATCAGCCCGACCCTGCACCTGAGGCTTAATCAGGGCCATCACCTGACCCATATCACGCATGCTGGTGGCACCTGTCTCAGACAACGCCTGCTGAATGATAGCTGCAATCTGTGCAGGTGTCAGTGCAGCGGGCAGGTAGGCCTGAATGACGGTGATCTCAGCCTGTTCCGCTGCAACGAGGTCAGTACGCCCGGCGGATTCATACTGGCGGACAGATTCCTGCCGTTGTTTCACCATTTTATCCAGTACAGCGAGTATCTGCTGATCATCCAGCCGGATACGCTCATCAACTTCACGCTGTTTGACTGCTGCCAGAATCAGGCGAATCACGGCCAGGCGCGGCTTATCCTGCGCCTTCATGGCAGTCTTCATGTCACTCTGAAGGCGTGATTTCAGTGCCTTGTCAGCCATCAGTAGGGCCGTTCAAAGCGTCTTGCTTCCCGCCGGATCTTTTTCTGCCAGCGTTTGACTGCGGCGGCAGCCTTACGTTTACGCTCCCAGGTCGGTTTTTCAAAAAAGTCGCGGCGACGCACTTCGGTCAGGATCCCGGCCTTCTCACAGGATCGCTTAAAGCGACGCAGAGCGACTTCAAATGGCTCATTTTCTTTCAGGCGAATATTCGGCATAGGGCATACACTCAAGATACAGATAACAATAATGACTCAGGCAGGTCTGTTTTCAGACCTTTTCTTTGATGCGCGCCGCCTTCCCAGTGCGTCCGCGCAGATAATACAGTTTTGCCCGGCGCACCGCGCCGCGTCGTTTTACGCTGATGTCTGCAATCAGCGGGCTGTAGGTCTGAAAGACCCGTTCCACGCCTTCACCATGTGACATCTTGCGCACCGTAAAGGCAGAGTTCAGGCCGCGATTGCGACGTGCAATACACACCCCTTCAAAGGCCTGCAGGCGTTCGCGTTCACCTTCTTTTACTCTGACCTGAACAACCAGCGTATCACCCGGGCCAAACGGCGGGATATCTTTGTTCATCTGTTCGGCTTCAAGTTGCTGGATAATGTTGCTCACGGCTGGCTCTCCTGTCCCGACAAGTTAAAGTGATTCGGTGATGCTGTCGCTGATAAATTCAGCAAGTAATATCTGTTCTTCATCGCTGAGTGTGCGCTGTTGTATCAGATCAGGCCGCTGTTGCCAGGTGCGGCCCAGAGCCTGTTGCAGACGCCAGCGACGAATGCGGGCATGATCCCCGGATAATAAGACATCCGGCACGGCCTGATCAGCTATGACTGCGGGCCGGGTGTAATGCGGATGATCCAGCAGGTCGGTGCTGAAAGAATCCTGGCTGGCAGATTCTGTGTGTCCGAGCGCACCGGGCAACAGGCGGATGATGCTGTCGATGATCAGCATCGCTGGCAACTCACCGCCAGACACGACATAATCCCCCACCGACCATATGGCATCCACCTGAGTGGTCAGCAGGCGCTCATCAATACCTTCGTAACGCCCGGCCAGTAAGATCAGCGAATCGCATTGTGCGAACTGCCGGGCTGTATTCTGTGTAAAAGGTGTGCCCTGCGGGCTCAGATACAACACCTGCCCGCTTGGTGCGGCAGAACGCGCCGCCTGGATGGCGGCAGCGAGCGGTTCATAGCGCATCAGCATACCGGGCCCGCCGCCATACGGGCGGTCATCAACCTGCCCGTGGGCGTTGATCGCATAGTCGCGCGGATTCCACAACACCAGTTCTGCCAGGCCCTGTGTGAAGGCGCGTCCGGTGATGCCATGCTGCAGGGCAGCAAACATCGCCGGAAACAGGCTGATCACATCAAAGCGCATCACAGCTAAAAATCTTCGTCCCAGTCCACCAGCAGGCGACCTTCTGCCAGATCCACCTGGTGTACAATCTGCTGCCACACAAACGGAATCAGACGCTCACGTGTGCCGGACAGCACCAGAACATCCTGCGCGCCGGTGGCCAGCAGGTGCTGCACGGCCCCGAGTGGCCTGCCCTGCAGGTTGTATACAGCCAGGCCGATCAGGTCCGCCCAGTAATAATCACCCGGAGTGGTGAGTTGTGGCAGGTCAGTCCGGGGGACGGCAATCCGCGCACCGATCAGTTGTTCTGCCCGGGTACAATCATCACACTGGTGTAATTTCAGTGTGATATACCGGCCCTGTGCCCGCCCGTGCATGATCTGCCAGGGTCGCCACTGATCATGCAGATTCAACAATAATCGGGAATAGGTTGTGATATGGTCACGTGGCTGTGTGTCCGAGTGCACCTTGATCCAGCCATGCAGGCCGTAGGTGCCGGTGACATGCCCGAGTTCAATCAGTGTGTCCGGGTCAGCCAGCGGCATGGCTGATCTGGTGCGGTGCGTATTTAAGCGGTTGGTGCAGCTGCATCACGTTGTGCAGCGACCAGTTTTTTTGCCCGTTCAGTGAGCTGACCACCGACTGACAGCCAGTAATCCACACGTGCCAGGTCAATACGCGCAGATTCCTGACCCTCGTGCGCAATCGGGTTATAAAAGCCCAGGCGTTCAATATAACGACCATCACGCGCACGGCGGGAGTCAGCTGCTACCAGGTGATAAAAAGGTCGTTTTTTTGCCCCGGAGCGGGCCAGACGGATAGATACCATAACATTGTCTCTAAGTTCGCGAACAAAGCCTCCCGCACCAATCTGAAATTGGTACCAGACAACAACCGGTCTATTTTACGCGAAACCAGTAGTTTGTAAAATTACAATTTTCAGTCAGTACAGGAAATCTTTACGATATGGGACGATCAGACAGCAGCCAGCGCTGGTTACAACGCCAGGCCCGGGATCCTTATGTCCGGCGTGCGCAACAGGCAGGTTATCGTTCGCGTGCCGCTTACAAATTGGTACAACTGAACGAAAAAGATCGCTTTTTACGCCCTGGGCAGACCATTGTGGATCTGGGTGCAGCCCCCGGTGGCTGGCTGCAGGTTGCTGCGGATATCGCCGGATCCAGCGGCACACTGATCGGTCTGGATCGGCTGCCGATTGCGCCGATTCCGGGTGTCACCCTGATTCAGGGCGACTTTCATGATACAGACACAGTACAGCAACTGACAGATGCCCTGGCCGGGCGGGCAGTCGATCTTGTAATCTGCGACATGGCCCCCAATATAAGCGGATTGGCGGCGGTGGATCAGCCGCGTGCCATGTATCTGAGCGAGCTGGCCCTGCTATTCTGCCAGCAACACCTGGTTCCTGGTGGCAATGCTGTGATCAAGTTGTTTCAGGGCGAAGGATCTGATGCGTTCCTGCAGACTGTGCGGCACTGTTTCCGGCAGACCAGGCTGCGCAAACCTGCCGCTTCCCGCGCCCGCAGTCGCGAATGGTATCTCGTCGCCAGACATTATCACTCTCAACCAAACCAGGCTTCCCGTACGGAGTAATCTGACTTGAGTGACATGACCAAAAACATCCTGTTGTGGGTCGTTATCGCCGTTGTGCTGATGACGATATTCAATAATTTTGATACTCCCGGCAAACAGCAGACACCTGAGATTTCATATTCCAAGTTTGTGGAAGAAGTCAAACTGAATAATATTGCGGATGTGGTGCTGATTGACACCGGTCGTTCCACCGAGATCAGGGGTACCACCAGCAGCGGCAACAAATTCCGTACCATGGCACCGCATGATATCTGGCTGGTCAGCGATCTGTTATCAAACAATGTGTCATTCAGGGTGGAAGAACCAGAGCAGGCCTCTCTGCTGACGCAGATTCTGATCAACTGGTTTCCGCTGATTGTGCTGATCGGTATCTGGTTATTTTTTATGCGCCAGATGCAGGGTGGTATGGGGCGTGGCCCCTGGTCGTTTAACCGCAATAAGGCCAGAAAACTGGCCAAAGATAAGATTGACGTCAATTTTGGCAGTGTTGCCGGTTGCGAGGAAGCGAAAGAAGAAGTACAGGAAGTTGTCGAGTTTCTGCGTGACCCGAAAAAGTTTCAGAAGCTCGGTGGCAAGATACCGAAGGGTGTCCTGATGGTCGGCCCGCCCGGCACGGGCAAGACACTACTCGCGCGCGCAATAGCGGGTGAGGCAGAAGTGCCGTTTTTTGCGATCTCCGGCTCAGACTTTGTCGAGATGTTTGTCGGCGTGGGTGCCTCGCGCGTGCGTAAGATGTTTGAACAGGCTGCGAAGGATGCACCCTGTATCATCTTCATTGACGAGATAGACGCAGTTGGTCGGCATCGTGGTGCCGGTCTTGGCGGTGGTCATGACGAACGTGAACAGACCCTGAACCAGCTCTTAGTTGAAATGGACGGATTCGAGGGTAGTGCTGGTGTGATCGTGATCGCAGCCACTAACCGACCAGATGTGCTGGACCCGGCCTTGTTACGCCCGGGTCGGTTTGACCGCCAGGTTGTGGTCGGTCTGCCGGATATCCTGGGTCGTGAGCAGATCCTCAAGGTGCATATGAAAAAAGTGACCCTGGCGGATACGGTAAAGGCCTCAGTGATTGCGCGCGGCACCCCCGGATTTTCCGGTGCTGATCTGGCTAACCTGGTGAATGAGGCCGCCCTGCTGGCCGCCCGGGCGAACAAAAAGACCATCGACATGGAGGACATGGAGCAGGCGAAGGACAAAATCATGATGGGTACGGAACGTCGTTCCATGGTGATGAAGGAAGAAGAAAAACGCCTGACTGCCTATCATGAAGCAGGACATGCGATCGTTGGCCTGAATGTGCCAGCGCACGATCCGGTGTATAAAGTGACTATCATTCCACGCGGTCGTGCACTGGGTGTCACTATGTTTCTGCCGGAAGAAGACCGTTACAGCCACAGCAGGGAGCATCTGGAAAGCCAGATCTCCAGCCTGTTCGGTGGGCGGATCGCGGAACAACTGATCTTCGGTGCACAGGCCATCACCACCGGTGCCTCCAATGACATCCAGCGTGCCACTGAGATTGCACGCAATATGGTGACCCGGTGGGGGCTATCCGAACGAATGGGGCCGCTGGCCTATGGGGATGAAGAAGAAGAGCTGTTTCTGGGCCGGTCGGTCACACAGCACAAACATGTTTCAGATGAGACAGCGCGTGCGATAGACGAAGAAATCCGGGCATTCATAGATCGCAATTACCAGCGCGCCGAACAGATCCTGCAGGATAACCTGGATAAATTACATGCGATGGCAGACAGTCTGATACGTTATGAAACGATAGATGAAGGCCAGATCCGGGACATCATGGCGGGTAAAGCACCGCAACCACCGGTTGGCTGGAAAGATAATGGCAACAACAGTAGCGCGAAGACGACCAAACCAGCTGCGCCCTGACGACTGATGCCTGTCTGTGCTGGCCCGGATGACTGGTCAGAACCCCACATTATGGGGATCCTGAATGTCACACCGGACTCATTTTCGGATGGCGGACGCTATACCAGTCTGACGGCTGCCCTGCGCCATGCTGAAGCCATGGTAGAAGCAGGAGCCAGCCTGATAGATGTCGGTGGCGAATCAACCCGGCCGGGTGCTGCACCGGTCTCAGTCCAGCAGGAACTGGACCGGGTGATCCCGGTGATTACCGCGCTGGCTGCCCGGCTTCCTGTGCTGATTTCAATTGATACCAGCAAGGCAGTGGTGATGCGCGAGGCGGTGCAGGCCGGTGCCGGCCTGATCAACGATGTTAATGCTCTGCAGGGCGAACAGGCGCAGAATACCGCCCTGGAACTTGGGGTACCGGTCTGTCTGATGCATAAACAGGGCGACCCTGGCAGCATGCAGCATAAACCACACTATGCCGATGTGGTGCGCGAGGTCTGTGCTTTTCTGCAGATCAGAGCAGAGGCACTGCTGGATGCAGGGATGCCAGCAGACCGGATCCTGCTGGATCCCGGTATCGGGTTTGGCAAGACACTAACCCACAACCTCATACTATTACGTGAATTACACACAGTCGTGCAGCTCGGTTATCCGGTACTGATCGGCGTATCGCGTAAATCCATGCTTGGTACCCTTACCGGACGTGCGATAGCAGATCGGGTCGCAGCCAGTGTGGCTGCAGCCACACTAGCGTTGCAACAGGGTGTGCGCATCCTGCGTGTACATGATGTCGGCCCGACTGCCGACGCACTCAGAATCTGGTCAGCCATACAGCAGAGAAGCTGATGTCGAGACAACATTTTGGTACTGACGGGGTACGTGGTACCGTTGGGCAGGATCCGATTACACCCGGTTTCATGCTGCACCTGGGCTGGGCCATCGGCCAACAGGTTGGTGTCGGTGGCCAGGTCATTCTGGGGCAGGATACACGCCGCTCCGGTGATATGATCGCGGCGGCCCTGCAGGCTGGCCTGACGGCTGCCGGGGTGAATGTCCGGCTGGCCGGTTGTCTGCCGACAGCAGGTGTCGCCTGGCTGACCAGAACATTGCAGGCCGATGCCGGTATCGTGATCACTGCCTCGCATAATCCGTATCCGGACAACGGCGTCAAGATCTTTTCTGCCAGCGGCGATAAGTTACCGGATGCAGCAGAAGCTGCGATCAGTGCCTGGCTGGAACAACCGATCCGGCTGGCACCGGTCCGGCAACTGGGACAGATCACCGTGTGTGCAGATGCTGCTGCACGCTACACCAGCTTCTGTCAGACCAGTATACCGGTACGCCTGGATGGACTGCGGATCGTGCTGGATTGTGCACAGGGTGCCGCCTATCAGATTGCACCGGAGGTGCTGCACATACTCGGTGCTGAGGTGATCACGCTCGGCACGACGCCGGATGGCAACAATATTAACGATCAGGTCGGTGCAACCCACCCGCAGACGTTATGTGCTGCGGTGCAGCAACACCAGGCAGATGTCGGTATCACCCTGGATGGTGACAGTGACCGGGTATTACTGGCCGATGCACAGGGCCAGCTACGTGATGGTGATGCGATCCTGTATCTGCTCGCACGTGCTGGTCAGCGTGATCAGCGACTGGTCGGCAATCTGGTCGGCACCGTGATGACTAACATGGGTCTGGAAGTTGCCCTGCGTGAGCAGGGAATCGGTCTGACCCGCACTCAGGTTGGTGACCGGTACATTCTGGAACACCTGGTGGCACAAGACTGGAATCTGGGCGGCGAACCTTCCGGACACATTATCTGTCGTGACCGGACCACGACAGGTGACGGTATCATTGCTGCGCTGCAGGTACTGGCTGAAATGCAGACCACGGGACAGGCTCTGGCTGATCTGATTAATTACACGCCCTACCCGCAACGACTGGAAAATGTCCGGCTGGGCACAGCAGACGCCGCAACCGTGCTACAACAGGCAGCACCAGTCATCACTGCAGCTGAAACCGCTCTGGGCGCACAAGGTCGCGTCCTGCTGCGTGCCTCCGGAACTGAGCCACTGGTCCGTGTCATGGTCGAGGGAGAAGATGCGGGCCAGGTTGAACACTGGGTCAGCACCCTGGCCGGACAGATCCGGCAACTGATTCCGGACTGATTTTAGTACTATATAAGAGTGATCTTTTTATGAAAGCTGGACTTGGTAATATTATGCAACAAGCACAAAAAATGCAGGCGGAACTGAAGAAGGTACAGGCCGAACTGGCCCAGGCTGAAATAGAAGGCCAGTCAGGCGGTGGCATGGTCAGCATCGTTATGAACGGACGACATGAAGTCTGCCAGGTGCATATTGATGATGCGTTACTGGATGACAAAGATATGCTGGAAGATCTGGTCGCTGCAGCGATGAATGATGCTGTGCACAAACTGGAAGACGAAACCAGCGAACAGATGTCGCAGGTGACGTCCGGCCTGGAACTGCCAGCCGGGATGAAATTTCCGTTCTCCTGAAGCCTGCCGGATGGCCGTACCGCTGCTGCAGCAACTGACAGAGGCGTTTCGCTGTCTGCCCGGTGTCGGACCTAAATCAGCGCAGCGCATGGCGCTGCATATCCTGGAACACGACCGGGCTGGCGGGCAGCGACTGGCACACAGACTCAGTCAGGCGATTGAGACCATTGGGCATTGTGCCCAATGCCGCACCCTGACCGAGCAGACCGTCTGCACACTCTGTCAGAACCCGCAACGGGATACGCAGACCTTGTGCGTCGTTGAAACACCAGCTGATGTGCTGGCACTGGAACAGGCCGCGCATTACCAGGGCAGCTATTTTGTACTGGGTGGACGTTTATCCCCGCTGGACGGCATCGGCCCGCAGGATCTGGGGATGGAACAACTGCGGGCGCGTTTACAGAACAGTCCCATTCGCGAACTGATCCTGGCAACCACCACCACAGTGGAAGGTGAAGCCACCGCGCACTATATCAGCGAATTTGCCGCTGCATATGATTGTCGCGTGACCCGCATTGCCCATGGTGTGCCCCTCGGTGGTGAGCTGGAATACATTGACGGCGGTACTTTAGCGCATGCGTTTGCCGGTCGTTATGATGTTGCGGGGTAACATTCGTTGCAGACTCAGGTAGTCCGCGAAGACGGTTACCTAGATGCATTCTGGCTCTGATCTTACAATTTGCAGGTTTTATCTGCAAATTGTAAGATAGGCAACATGATTCCACGTCAGATTGATACCGCTGCCCGGAAACTTGTTCAGGGCTTCCCGGTCCTCGCCATTACCGGTCCGCGTCAGTCCGGGAAGACCACCTTAGCGCGTGCACTTTACCCGGACCGGCCTTACGTTACGCTGGAAGATCCGGAACAACGCCTGTTTGCCCGGGAAGACCCGAAGGGTTTTCTGGCTCGCTTTGTACAGGGTGCGATTCTGGACGAAGTACAGAACGTACCGGAACTCTTCTCTTATCTGCAGGGACTGGTGGATCAGAGACAGTTAATGGGTGATTTCATCCTGACTGGCTCACAACAGTTCGGTCTGATCTCGCAGATCACTCAGTCACTGGCCGGGCGAGTCGGCCTGATTCAGCTGCTTCCTTTCTCTGTTGCCGAATTACGCGCCAGCGGCAAACTACCCGCGACGCTGGACGACTGTCTGTGTCACGGTGGTTATCCGTCGTTGTACGACCGGACTCTGACCCCGGCACAATGGCTTCCGCACTATATCAGCACCTATCTGGAGCGTGATGTACGTCAGCAACTGGCCATCCGCAACCTGAGTCAGTTCCAGCGTTTTCTCAGATTGTGTGCGGCGCGCACCGGGCAATTGCTGAACCAGTCCTCGCTGGCAGTTGAATGTGGCATTTCCCACACCACCGTGCGCGAATGGCTCAGCGTACTGGAAGCCAGCTATATCATCACACTGCTGCCGCCGTATCACCGGAACTTCGGTAAACGGCTGGTGAAGACACCCAAGCTGTATTTTCTGGACGTCGGTCTGGCAGCCTGGTTACTCAGTATCCGCGACAGTGCCAGCATGAATATTCATGCCCAGCGTGGTGCCCTGTTTGAAACCCTGCTGATCTCAGAATGGATCAAACACCAGTTTAACCAGGCACAGCCGGCAGAACTGTACTTCTGGCGTGACCATGTCGGGCACGAAGTTGATCTGGTGTACGAAATCAACGGAGAAATACAGACAGTTGAATTCAAGTCCGGTGCCACCTTTAATCCGGGCTGGTGCCGCAGCCTGACCCGCTGGCGTGACCTGAGTCAGACCCGACTGACACCACAGATCTGGTATGGTGGCGAAGACAGCTATATGCGCCAGGGCATTCAGCTGCACGCCTGGCGGAATGCGATTCAAACACCGGTGGTACCCACTTGAAAATAGTGACACAGGTCGTTGTAACACCGGGCTTGAAGGGGCAGACCCGAGTCTGTGCTCCGAGGGCGTCTGCGGCCATGGATGGCCGCAGCCGAGCCCCCACGGATGGGTTTATGGCGTACCTCGGAGCACAGACTCGGGTCATGCCGACACTATTAAGCTTTACAGCTGTAGCGCACCAGCCCACATCAGTTTGAATCGCACCCCCTTGGCAGAATGCCTTGAATACGAGTCAATAGTTCATGCGCTTACGGGCTGACCAGCTGGCCGGTGCGCTGACGAAGCGCCTAGCACCTGTGTATCTGCTCAGCGGTGACGAACCGCTGCAATTGCAGGAATGCGGCGATCTGATTCGTGCGGCGGCACGTGCGGCTGGCTTTATGCAGCGTGATGTGCTGACTGCGGAACCCGGATTTGCCTGGCCGCAGTTACTGACCGCCAGCCAGAGTCGGTCATTATTTGCCGATAAAAAGGTACTGGATCTGCGGGTGCCACAGGGTAAACCGGGTAAGGAAGGCAGCCAGGTCTTGCAGACCTATGCCGCAGCACCGCCGCCGGATACCTTGTTGCTGGTGACACTACCGAAGCTGGAGCGGTCGCAGCAGCAGGCAAAATGGCTGCAGCAGCTGGCCAGAGCTGGTGTCTGGGTGCCGGTCTGGCCGATTGAAGGGACAGCACTGGTGCGCTGGATCATGCAACGGCTGCAACAGGCCGGGTTTCAGCCCGCAGCCGAGGTTGCACCCTGGCTGGCTGCACAGGTGGAAGGGAATCTGCTGGCTGCACGTCAGGAGATTGACAAACTACAGCTGCTGGAACCCCCCGGGCCGTTACAGCTGCAGCAGGTACAGACGATCGTGTCAGAGCAGGCGCGGTTTCATGTCTTCGGTCTGGCAGAGGCAGCCCTGCGTGGCGATCCGGCCCGTTGCTGGAAGATGCTGGCCGGTCTGCAACAGGAAGGCGTAGCCGCACCGGTGGTACTCTGGGCACTGCATCGGGAGCTGGCTCAGCTGGCGACACTCGCCGATAAACTCAGGCAGGGCGATCAGCCAGCGTCTGTGCTGGCACAGGTCTGGCCGCAACAGCGTCGTCCGTTATTGCAGCAGGCACTGCAGCGACAACATGACTGGTTCACTCTGCTCAGCCGGTGTCACACCATTGATGCGGTGGTGAAGGGCACTGAACCAGGTGATCCATGGTTATTGCTGGCACAATTGTGTGCCCGGATGGCCTGATTCGTACGGGCGCACGACCGTGCACTCCTACTTGCGAGCATTTTCAGTGACAGAACACCTCGACCAGCCATTGCAGCAGGATCCTTATTACGCCCGCGAAGCGAAAAAATATCCGAACCCGATACCCAGCCGCGAATTTATCCTGAGCATCCTGCAGCAGCAGCGCAGCCCGCTGTCGGTGCGCGAGCTGACAGAACTGCTGCCAGTGACACCCACGCAACAGGAGGCCGTGCGTCATCGCATCCAGGCCATGGTACGGGATGGGCAACTATTGCGGAATCGGCGTGGTGACCTGTGTGTGGTCAATCAGAAAGACCTGATAACCGGACAGGTGATCGGCCACCCGGACGGGTTCGGCTTTTTTCAGCCGGATGAGGCTGGTGATGATCTGTTCCTGAACCCGCGTGAGATGCGCAGGGTCTGGCATGGCGACCGGGTTGTGGCACAAGTCTCCGGGGTGGATCGACGTGGGCGTCGTGAAGGTGCGATTGTCGAAGTTCTGGAACGCGCCGTGCAGCAGCTGGTCGGTCGCCTGCGCACCGAACGCGGCATCACCACCCTGTATCCGGACAACAAGCGGGTGATACAGACTGTCCTGATACCGCCGGATCAGCTCGGTGGTGCGCGCGATGGACAGATCGTCGTTGCCGACATCCTGGAACACCCGACCCGCCGTCGCCAGCCGCTGGGCCGGGTCAGTGCGATTCTGGGAGATTCGGGTACTCCGGGTATGCAGACAGATATCGCGATCCGGTCGCATCAGCTGCCAACCAACTGGCCGGAGGCTGTAACGCAGGACATTGCCGGACTTGACACCGCCGTACCGGACTCAGCCAGGGCCGGGCGGACAGATCTGCGTTCGCTGCCGTTCGTTACCATTGACGGTGCAGATGCCAGAGACTTTGACGATGCGGTGTATTGTCGCACCACAGCCAGAGGCTGGTGCCTGCTGGTTGCAATCGCGGACGTATCAACCTATGTCACACCCGGCAGTGCACTGGATCGTGAGGCATACGAACGCAGTACCTCGGTCTATTTTCCGGACCGGGTATTGCCGATGCTGCCGGAAATCCTCAGCAATGGCCTGTGCTCGCTGAATCCACAGGTTGACCGGTTGTGCCTGGTTGCGGAACTGTACATCAGTCAGCAGGGAGAGCTGTATCGCTCGCGCTTTTTTGAAGCAGTGATCCATTCGCACGCACGTCTGACTTATGAGCAGGCGCAACAGATGCTGCTGGGGGAGAATCCCGGATTGTGCAGTCAGTATGCCAACCTGTTACCGGCCCTGCACACGCTTCATGCCTTATACCAGGTCTTGCAGGAAGGCAGCACTGCGCGTGGTGCGATCGCCTTTGCAACGACAGAAACTCGTTTTCAGTTCGACACAGACGGACGCATCACAGCGGTCGAGCCGCTGGTGCGGCACGACACCCATCAGATCATCGAACAATGCATGTTGCTGGCGAATGTCGCTGCTGCGCGCTTTTTATTGCGCCACAAACAGCCGGCACTGTATCGGGTGCACGAACGACCCGGAGCCGAAAAGGTGCGCGAACTGAGCCGCGCCCTGAGTGCATCCGGGCTGCACCTGAGCGGCGGTACCAGACCAGCTACACGGGACTATGCTGACCTGTTGGCGCAGGCCCGGGGTCGGGCTGATTTTGCGATGATACAGGTGTTACTGCTGCGCTCCATGCAGCAGGCGGTGTACAGTGCTGAGAACAAGGGCCATTTTGGCCTGGCATTTCCGGCCTATACCCACTTTACTTCACCGATCCGGCGCTATCCGGACCTGTTAGTACATCGTGCCATCAAACAGTGTATAGCCCGCCAGTCCGGAACTGCCACCACCGTTGCAGAGACGCCTCAGGCTATCAGTATGGCTGGAGAACATTGCTCGGCGCGCGAACGACGTGCTGACGAAGCCAGTCGTGATGCAACCGGCGCGCTGAAGTGCGAATTTATGCAGGATAAGATCGGGACACACTACAACGGTGTGATTACCGGCGTACATAACTATGGTGTGTTCGTTGAGCTGGACGGGCTCACGATCAGCGGGCTGGTGCACATCACTGCGCTGGAAAAGGACTATTTCCATTACGATCCGGCCCGGCACCAGCTGCAGGGTGAACGCAGTGGCAAATGTTACCGTCTGGGTGACCCGATACAGGTACAGCTGGTCGCAGTCGATCCGGCAGAACGCCGGATTGATCTGGCAGTCGTACAGACCCGCCGGAAGTCCGGGAAGCGCGCTGCAAAACGCGCAAAACGCTGAAAGACGATGCGCGACAAACCATCCACATGCTGGATCGGCGGCACCCATGCAGTGCGCAGCGCGTTACAGCGGGGGCAGGCACAACGCCTGATCGTCGCGGCACAAGGTCGTCACCGACATGACCTGATGGCGCTGGCGCAACAGCAGGGCATCCCGGTAGATGACACCGATCCCCGCAAATTGCAACAACAGACAGGCATACTCAGACATCAGGGTATTGCGGCCCAGGTGACACTGCCACCGGTCGGTAACGAGACCACACTGGATGAACTGCTCAGCCGGATTGAACGCCCCCCTTTATTGCTGGTACTGGATCGCATCACAGATCCACATAACCTGGGTGCCTGCCTGCGGGTAGCGGATGCAACCGGCGTGAATGCAGTGATCATCCCGAACAGACAGGCTGTCGGGCGCACACCTGCCGTGTGTAAAGTAGCTAGCGGTGCAGCTGCCACAGTGTGCCTGATCCAGGTCACTAATCTGGCACGTACCCTGCAGCGGCTGCAACACCAGCATAGTCTGAGCATAGCCGGGTTGGCAGAAGACAGTGCCATGAGCCTGTATCAGGCCGACCTGACCGGGCCACTGGCGCTGGTGCTCGGCAACGAAGGCGAAGGGCTGCGCCGCCTGACCCGTACCCGTTGCGATCAGTTGCTGCGTCTGCCGATGCAGGGACAGGTCGAAAGCCTGAATGTCGCGGTCGCTGCCGGGGTCTGCCTGTATGAAGCCCTGCGCCAGCGCAGCTGACATCAGTGGCGCAATACAAGTTGACGCCGTTTAACAGTAGTACGAAGGTGGTTCGGTATAATCTCTGCAATTGCAGTTATTGAGGGTTAATACTGATGTCGATCTACGCAATCTGGAATAACAAAGGCGGGGTTGGTAAGAGCTATCTGACATTTCAACTGGCTTCTGAATATGCCCGACAGAATCCGGATAAAAAAGTCCTGGTAGTGGATTTGTGTCCACAAGCTAATTCCTCATCTATGTTGCTTGGTGGTATGGTTGGCGGGGAACAGCAATTAACCCGGATTCATACCACGCAGCCCAGGCGCACTATCTCTGGTTATATTGAAGACAGGGTGCGCAGCCCGTATATGTCGCCAAACTCCGGGGCTGGATTCGTGACACAGGTATCGCACCATAACGATCAGATTCCGGGCAATGTTTATCTGGTTGTGGGCGATGAGCAGCTGGAGATTCAGGCGTCGCGAGTGACTGGTGCGACCTTTCCCGGGCCACAGGATGCCTGGAGAATTGTTCATTTGTGGATCAGGGATCTGATTGAGGATATCCGGTCATCGTGGAATAACGAGCCGTGTTGTGTGTTTATTGACTGTAATCCCGGCTTTTCTATCTATACAGAATTTGCTCTGACGGCTGCTGAACGCCTGCTGATTCCGTTTTCTGCTGATGGTTCTTCAAAACGTGCGGTTAAGGCGGTGTTGTCACTGGTCTATGGTGTCAGAAGACACCCTGGCGATCCTCAGTCTGACTTTTATCTTGAATCAACCCGATATCGTATGGCACTGCCTGAGATCTATATGTATATCGGCAATCGTCTGACGCAGATGAACAGCTCCTCAGCTTCAGCGTTTAAGACGGTAGTGAATGAGATCGGAGAAGAGATCTGGGGGGTCTGGCAGTCCTCGCCACAAACCTTCTGTGTCCATCCGGATGGCTCGCCAACGCCTAACTCAAGGCGTGCATTTAAGACGATGTTTCAGTATGAAGTGAATGATGCCAACACAGCCTCAGTGGTATCCGGTGTACTCGGGATTCCGATTGCCTCATTAACTGCTGGTCGCAGGGAGGTGGCAGGTCGTTTAGTAACGGTCAATCAATCACAGCTTGAGAAACAAGTCGGCAATATTACTGAGCTGGTGCAGGCAATTGAGTAACCAGCGGTCAACTGACTCCCTGGCATGATGGATACTATTGTTCAGATAGCGGCCCTGCATGAACGATTGGCGGCATATCGGCACCAGCGCATTGCGCTGGTGCCGACCATGGGCAATCTGCATGCCGGTCATCTGGCACTGGTTGCACAGGCGCAGCGCGCAGCAGATATCGTCGTGGTCAGCCTCTTCGTGAATCCGCTCCAGTTTGGTGCAGATGAAGACCTGGCGCACTATCCGCGTACCCTGGCGGCTGATCAGGCCGTGTTGACAGAAGCCGGGGTTGATCTGTTGTTTGTGCCGACTGAGGCAGAACTATATCCGCGACCACTCGCAGAACAGACTCAGGTACAGGTACCGGGTATCAGCGACCAGTATTGTGGTGCATCACGACCGGGCCACTTTGTCGGGGTGGCGACGGTCGTGTGCAAGCTATTCAATATCGTACAGCCGGACATCGCATTATTTGGTCGCAAAGACTACCAGCAGCTTTATATCATCCGGCGGATGGTGGCCGATCTGGCCCTGCCAGTGCAGATTCAGGCAATGGAGACGGTGCGTGAGCCGGACGGGCTGGCGCTCAGCTCGCGCAATCAATATCTGACCCGGGCCGAACGAGCAATTGCGCCACAGCTGTATCAGCAGATACAGCATACGGCAGCGCAGATGGGTCGGAGACCGGTCCCGCAGCTGGAAACCGAACTGGCGAACCGGTTGAATGCTGCCGGATTCCAGACAGACTATGTGCATATCGTGGATGCGGACTGTCTGGCACCACTGCGGGTCGGCAGCAAACACGCCGTAATTCTGGTCGCAGCCTGGCTGGGTCGGACGCGACTGATTGATAACATGGTGACACAACCCGGGGAAGTAACATGTCACTCAGTGAACTGACAGCAATTACACCGATAGACGGACGTTATGCGGCACAAACGCAGGCATTGCGCGAGATTTTCAGCGAGTATGGTCTGATAAAGCGGCGCGTACAGGTTGAAGTGCGCTGGCTGCAGGCATTAGCACAATGGGCATTGATTGAGGAAGTTCCAGTCCTGTCGCCTGCAGCACAAAGTGTGCTGGATGAACTGGTGACGGGCTTCAACGAACACCAGGCGCAGCGGATCAAAGCGATAGAAGCGACCACCCGGCATGATGTAAAGGCGGTTGAATATTACCTGAAAGAGGTACTCGGCCCCCATGCCGAGCTGGCACCAGTGGTCGAATTTGTGCACTTTGCCTGCACCTCAGAAGACATCAACAACCTGGCGCATGGTCTGATGTTACAGACCGCCCGGAACGATATCCTGCTGCCATTACTCAAGCAGGTGACTGACAGATTACGCGAGATGGCACATCAGCATGCGTATCAGAGCATGTTGGCACGTACCCACGGCCAGCCAGCGACGCCGACCACGCTGGGCAAAGAGCTGGCGAATGTGGTTGCCCGTCTGGAGCGGCAGACTCAGCAGATCAGTGCGGTGCCGATCATGGGCAAGATGAATGGTGCAGTCGGTAACTATAGCGCGCACAGTATTGCGTTTCCTGATATGGAATGGCCGGCATTCTGCGCTGCCTTTGTCGAATCACTGGATCTGGAGCCGAACTGGTACACCACCCAGATAGAACCGCATGACTATATGGCGGAGTTGTTTGATGCACTGGCGCGGAGCAATCAGATCCTGCTGGATTTGTGTCGTGATATCTGGGGTTACATCGCGGTGGGCTATTTTGTACAGAAGACAGTAGAGAGTGAAGTCGGCTCATCCACCATGCCGCACAAGGTCAATCCGATCGACTTTGAAAATGCCGAAGGTAACCTCGGGCTGGCGAACGCCATGTTCGGCCACCTTTCTGCCAAGCTGCCGGTATCCCGCTGGCAGCGCGACCTGAGTGACTCAACCGTGTTGCGCAATATGGGCGTTGGTGTTGCTTATACCAGTATCGCGATACAGTCGATCCTGCGCGGACTGGACAAGCTGGAGGTACATCAGGTGAAGATGGAGGCCGAACTGTACCTGAGCTGGGAAGTCATGGCAGAGCCGATCCAGACCGTCATGCGGCGTTATGGCGTACCGGAGGCGTATGAAAAACTGAAGGCCCTGACCCGGGGCAAACGGATAGAGAGGCCGCAGATTGAGGCATTTATTCAGACGCTGGAGATACCGGAGGATGCGAAACAGCGTTTACTGGAAGTCACGCCACACAGCTATCTGGGGTATGCGGCTTCCCTGGCCCGGCACGTCTGAGCTGGCTATGCTAGAATAGAAAGTTTACTCCTGTTGCCTGCAACATAGCGTGATCCACGCATGAGACATCGCCCATGACCGAATTTGCCAGGGAAGTCCTGTCCATCAGCCTCGAAGAGGAGATGCAGCAATCTTACCTGGACTATGCGATGTCAGTCATTGTCGGGCGAGCGTTGCCCGACGTGCGTGACGGACTGAAGCCCGTGCACCGGCGCGCCCTGTATGCGATGGGCGAGCTGAACAACGACTGGAACAAACCGTACAAAAAGTCGGCGCGGATCGTCGGTGACGTGATTGGTAAATATCACCCACATGGCGATACAGCAGTCTACGATACGATCGTGCGCATGGCGCAGCCGTTTTCGCTGCGTTACCTGCTGATAGACGGGCAGGGCAACTTCGGCTCAGTTGATGGCGATTCGCCCGCCGCGATGCGTTATACCGAGATCCGTATGTCACGGATCGCGCATGAACTGCTCGCCGATATCGACCGGGAAACGGTCGATTTCACTCCGAACTACGACGGCTCAGAACAGGAGCCGACCGTCCTGCCGGCACGCATTCCGAACCTGCTGATCAACGGCTCATCCGGCATCGCCGTGGGCATGGCGACCAACATCCCGCCGCACAACCTGAGCGAAGTGATTCAGGGTTGCCTGGCCCTGATAGACCAGCCGGACAGCACCATTGCGGATCTGATGGTGCATATCCCGGCCCCCGATTTTCCGACCGCAGCGATCATCAACGGTACCGCCGGAATACGCGATGCGTATCGCACCGGACGCGGCAAGCTATACCTGCGTGCCCGCACCGAATTTGAAGACATGTCAGCCGGGCGTGAGCGGATCGTGGTAGGGGAATTGCCGTACCAGGTGAACAAGGCCAGGTTGCAGGAAAAGATTGCTGAGCTGATCAAGCTGAAAAAAATTGACGGCATCACTGCCATCCGCGATGAGTCCGATAAAGACGGCATGCGTCTGGTGATCGAACTCAGGCGTGGCGAAGTGACCGAGGTAGTGCTGAACAACCTGTACCAGCACACCCAGATGCAGACCGTGTTCGGCATCAACATGGTTGCACTGGTAGATGGCCAGCCACGCACACTGAACCTGAAACAGCTACTCGAATACTTTATTCGCCACCGGCGCGACGTGGTTACCCGGCGTACCCTGTACGAGCTGCGCAAGGCGCGGGCGCGGGCGCACGTACTGGAAGGCCTGGCCGTGGCGCTGGCGAACATCGACGAAGTGATCGCCCTGATCAAGGCCGCGCCGAATCCGGCAACCGCCCGGCAACAACTGGTAGCACGCACCTGGCGCTCCGGCGCAGTTGAGGCGATGCTGGCGCGGGCAGGTGCGGAAGCATCCCGACCAGAAGACCTGGCACCCGAGTATGGACTAACCGATGGCGGTTACCGGCTGACCGAAGTGCAGGCACAGGCGATTCTGGACCTGCGGTTACACAAACTGACCGGGCTGGAACAAGACAGGATCATCCAGGAATATGCCGATATCCTGGACAAAATCGCCGGACTGCTCGAAATACTGTCCGAGCCCGACCGGCTGATGCAGGTGATCCGGGACGAACTGCAGGCGATCGCAGAACAATTCGGCGATGTGCGCCGCAGCGAAATCCGCCAGGATCAGGCTGATCTCACCCTGGAAGACCTGATCACACCGGAAGATGTGGTGGTCACATTGTCGCATCAGGGCTATGCCAAATCACAACCGTTGCACCTGTACCAGGCACAACGGCGCGGCGGCAAAGGCAAGACCGCGACCGCGATTAAAGACGAAGACTTTATCGACCGATTATTCATTGCGAATACACACGATACGATCCTGTGCTTCTCCAGCCGGGGCAAATGTTACTGGCTGAAGGTGTACGAACTGCCGCAGGCCGGGCGTACCGCACGCGGGCGACCGATGGTCAATTTATTGCCGCTGGCGGATGGCGAGCGGATCAACGCCGTACTGCCGGTACGGGAATATGCAGCAGACCGGTACGTCTTCATGGCGACCGCGTCGGGCATTGTGAAAAAGACCGCACTGAGCGAATTTTCCAATCCGCGCAGTGCAGGTATCATTGCGATCAATCTGCGGGACGAAGACCAGCTGATCGGGGTTGAACTGACTGATGGCAGGCAGATCATCATGCTCTCCAGCACAGCAGGCAAGGCCACCCGGTTTACCGAAGCTCAGGTGCGCGCGATGGGACGCCAGGCGGCGGGCGTGCTCGGGATGCGACTCAAGCTGGAACAACAAGTGAACTCACTGATCATCGGCGACCACGGCGATGTGCTGACCACCAGTGAGCAAGGCTATGGCAAACGTACCCCGATCGGCCAGTATCCAGTCCGTGGGCGCGGTGCCTCTGGTGTGATCTCCATCCGCACCAGTGAGCGCAATGGCGGACAGGTCGGAGCTGTGCGGGTGCAACCGGGCGACGAAGTGATGCTGATCACAGATGGTGGCACACTGGTCCGTACGCGCAGTGATGAAATTTCACAAGTCAGTCGCGATACCCAGGGCGTCAGCCTGATCCGCTTGCGCAAAGACGAAAAACTCACCGGCATCGTCACCTTGCCGGCCTTACCTGAAACCCACGAGACAGACGAATAACCTATGGCAAAAGAAGACGTGATCGAAATGGATGGAACAGTAGTTGATACCCTGCCCAATACGACATTTCGGGTCGAGTTAGAAAACGGACATGTGGTCACTGCACACATCTCCGGACGGATGCGCAAACACTACATCCGTATCCTGACCGGCGACAAAGTCAAAGTCGAAATGACCCCGTATGACCTGACCAAAGGCCGGATCACCTATCGCGAGCGCTAAACTGCGCTGGCTGGCTGCGTTTGCAGCAGGCGCGACCACCGTACTGGCCTTCGCGCCCTACGGGCCGGGACTGATCGCAGTACTTACCCTGGCATACCTGTACTGGCAACTGAACCAGGCTAAGACCACCAGGCAGGCACTGGGGCTTGGCTATGCATTCGGCCTTGGCCTGATGGGATTCGGCATCTCCTGGCTATACAACAGCATTGTCCAGTTCGGCGGCATCGGGCCGATCGCAGCGATCGCGATCACCGCACTGTTCATCGCAATAGTCAGCCTGTACTTCGCCCTGTTCGCCGGGCTATACCACACACTCAGCCGCAACCTCAGCACCCGGGCCGCGTTGCTCGGCTTAGCACCGATGGTGTGGGTCAGTGTCGAGGCGCTGCGCAGCTGGCTGTTCACCGGCTTCCCCTGGTTAGTGATCGGGTACAGCCAGAACGACCTGCCGCTGGCAGGCTATGCACCGATTATCGGTGTGATCGGCATCAGCTGGCTGGTCGCACTGAGTGCCGGGCTGATCCACGACTGGCGCAACGGATGGAGTTGGGCAGGCCAGATCGTCATCTGGGGACTGGGCGCACTACTCACCCAATATACCTGGACCCAGCCGACCGGCGCACCCTTCCAGGCGAGCCTGATTCAGGGCAACATTGCACAAGAACACAAATGGCAACCGAGCTGGTACCCGGAGACGATACGTCGCTATCGCAGCCTGACCGAACAGGTACCGGACAGCAAACTGGTGATCTGGCCGGAAACCGCCATCCCGGCCTACAACACCCGGGTTGAAACAAGTTTGCTACAGCCATTGCGCGACACTATGCGCGAGCAGCAACGTGACCTGCTGACCGGCATCATCGTCAAAGAAGCAGGGCGTTACTACAATGCAATGATCAGCCTGGGACAGAGCGGACGCCAGGCCTACTACAAACGGCACCTGGTGCCGTTTGGTGAATACCTGCCGGGTAAGGCCTGGTTACAGCCGATTCTGGACTTCGTCCGGATACCGATGTCGAACTTCTCGGCAGGCACCAGCGATAAACCCGTCCTCAGGCTTGCCGGACAACTCGCAGGCGTGAACATCTGCTACGAAGACGCGTTTGCCAGCGAAGTGAAGCGAGCCCTGCCGGAAGCAGGTTACCTGATCAATGCGAGCAACGATGCCTGGTTTGGCGACTCACTCGCCCCGCATCAGCATCTCCAGATCGCGCGGATGCGTGCGCAAGAGGCAGAACGCGACCTGCTGCGCGCGACCAACACCGGTATCTCAGCGATTATCAAAGCAACGGGCCAGATCCAGCAACAGGCCGACCAGTTTGCGACCACAGCCGTGACCGGCACCGTCCAGGCTCGACAAGGCGCGACACCCTACGTCATTTGGGGTGACTGGAGCCTGCTCCTGCTTGCCCTGATCAGCTGCACCGGCATCTTCCTGGCCCAGACCAGACGACAGCGCAACCCATGATCAAAAAAGTCATAAACACAGACCAGGCACCACAGGCAATAGGCACCTACTCCCAGGCAATCCGTACTGGCGATACCGTCTACCTGTCTGGACAGATACCGCTGCAACCGGACACTATGACGCTGGTAACGGGAGACATCACAGACCAGATCCGACAGGTATTCGACAACCTGCAGGCCGTTGCTCAGGCCGCAGGTGGCACACTGGCCGACATCGTCAAACTGAACATCTACCTGACCGACCTGGACCACTTTACGGCAGTCAACCGCATCATGGCCGACTATATCGCCGAGCCCTATCCGGCCCGCGCCGCTGTTGGTGTTGCAGCCCTGCCAAAGGGCGCGCAGGTCGAGATGGATGCAGTGCTTGTCCTGACACACGCCACATAGGCAAACCATGGCAGCTGGAGAGCCACTGATCCGGATACGCGATCTGCACTATGCCCACGGCGATCGTCCCATCTTCACCGGCATCAACCTGGACATCCAGCGTGGCCAGATCACCGCAATCATGGGGCCATCCGGCACTGGCAAGACCACCTTACTCAAACTGATCACCGGCCTGCTGACACCAGACACCGGCAGCATACAAATAGACGGTCAGCCCATCCACCAGCTCACTACCGCACAACTGTACCGATTGCGGATGCGCATGGGGATGCTGTTCCAGAGTGGCGCATTGCTGACCGACCTGAGCGTATACGACAATGTCGCATTGCCGCTGCGTGAACATACCCGGCTCACCGCCAGCATGATCCGCAAACTGGTGTTGCTGAAGTTGGAAGCGGTCGGATTACGCGGTGCCAGCGACCTGATGCCGGCCCAACTATCCGGCGGCATGGCACGTCGCGTTGCACTGGCGCGCGCCATCGCCTTGGATCCGATGATGATCCTGTACGACGAGCCATTCACCGGCCAGGATCCGATCTCGATGGGCATTCTGGTCAAGCTGGTACGCGAGCTGAACGATGCGGCCAACCTGACCAGCCTGCTGGTCTCACACGATATCACAGAAACGCTACGCATCGCCGATCAGATCTGTCTGATTACACAACAACAAGTGATTGCGCAGGGTGCCCCAGCCGACCTGCAGCAGCGCACAGAGCCCCAGATACGACAATTTATACAGGGATTGCCGGATGGACCGGTGCCATTCCATTATCCAGCACCGACCCTGAAATCCCAGTTACAGAGCAGATAGACCATGCGCCAACTACAGACACTCGGCGAATGGGGCTTGCGACACGCCACAAACCTCGGCACAGCGGTACTCCTGCTATTGGCACTGCTTCGCGCCGTACCGGCAATATACAGCCAGCCAAGGCTATTACTGGAACAACTTTACGCCATCGGCACCAGGACCTTATCCATCATAATGGTGTCTGGTCTTTTTGTTGGAATGGTGCTGGCACTACAAGGTCATGCGATACTGGCCCGATTTGGTGCTGACACAGCCCTCGGATTGATGGTGTCAGCTGCACTGGTAAGAGAACTAGGCCCGGTACTCGCAGCACTGCTGTTTGCCGGGCGGGCCGGATCGGCAGTCACTGCCGAAATCGGGCTGATGAAAACAACAGAACAAATCTCCAGCCTGCAGATGATGGCAATCAATCCGGTACGCCGGATACTGGTGCCGCGCTGGGTTGCCGGGTGTCTCTCAGTCCCTTTACTGGCAGCATTATTCAGTGCAGTCGGCATCGTCGGTGCTTGGCTCCTCGCAAAGATCATGCTGATGCTGGATGACAGTGCCTTCTGGAATGGCATGCAGTTCGGCATCGACTTCGCCGATGACATCCTGAACGGCGTCATCAAATCCACCATATTTGGCTTCATCGTGACCTGGATCGCCATCTACCAAGGCTATCATACAACTCCCACCTCGCAGGGCGTCAGCCAAACAACCACGCGCACCGTCGTACAAGGCTCACTTCTGGTACTCGGTACCGACCTGATCCTCACCTACCTGATGTTCAGCCAATGATAGCTACAGCTTAGTGAGATACATGATCGCGTTTTATAACTTTCCAGACAGTCAGCAATAATATCCAAAGATCAAACAGAAATGACTGGCGTTGCAGATATTCAACATCTAACTTTGTTTTTTCTTCAGCTGATAACGAATCTCTACCGTTTACTTGAGCCCAGCCAGTTAAACCGGGTTTCAGCATATGTACGTTATTTTGAGTACGAAGTTCAATAAGACCTTTTTCACTCAATATAACAGGACGAGGCCCAACAAAACTCATATCACCTTTCAAAATGCTCCAAAGCTGAGGTATCTCGTCCAAACTTAATTTGCGTAAAAGTGAACCGATAGGCGTGATATACAGGGATGGGTCTTGTAACAATTTAGAAGCCACAACAGGGGTATCAATTCGCATTGTGCGAAATTTCGGCATACAAAATGACTTATTAAATCTTCCTGATCTTTCAGACCAATATAAAACAGAACCAGAAGAAGAACTCTTTACGAGTAAAATAATTAACCCAATTAATATAGAAAAAAATAACAATATTAATATGGATACAACAATGTCAAAAAGCCGTTTTATAAAACAGGTCATACTGTAGTGGTCTAATAATGTCGTACCAGTTGAAGGGTTTTTACCCCCCCTTTGCCAAACACCGACACTAAAAGGGTAATCTCATGCCACGGAAATCTTATCCAACCGAGTTTAAGCAGGAAACAACCAGCTTGGTACTGGATCAGAGCTATACCCGAAAAGCCGCAGCAAAGGCTATGGGAGTTGATCGCACCGTTTTAGATTGCTGGGTCAGACAACTGAGCTAGGAGCGCAGTGGCGAAGCCCCTGAGACAGGCCAAGCCATTACAGAAACACAGCGTGAAATACAAGACCTGAAAGCCCGGATCAAACAATTAGAGCGGGAGAAAGCCATCTTAAAAAAGGCTACAGCACTCTTGATGTCGGAAATGACCAACGTATAGAGTTAGTTGACATCCTGAACACTGACTATCCAAAGCGTGAATTATCCCAAGTGTTTAACATCCTCCGCAGCACGTATTATTCCTATCAGAAACGCAAAAATACGGCCAATACAGAGCGGGAACGTCTGAAAGCCAAGGTCATTTCGCTGCATCAGGCCAGTCGACAGGCTGCCGGTAGTCGAACGCTGACGGGCCAGCTGAAACAGCAAGGCGAACGTATCGGGCACTACAAGGTAAGAAGCTTAATGAAAGAGGCCAACCTGACTAGAGCTTCGTCATAACTTAATTTCAGGATATACAGACTTGAGTTTGTATCGCGCATCATTGATTTGCATTTGCCAGTCAACACCCCGCTGACGGGCATTGATATCGGTCGACCATGCCGTGATTTCTTGTTGCAGGGTCGCCAACTCAATGATACGACGATCCTTCAGGCACTGCCGGGTTAATGCGCTCAGTTCGCTCTCAGCGATATTGAGCCAACTGCCATGTTTCGGGGTATAACAAAACCGGATACGACGGACTAATTCACGAGCACGTTCCGGCTCAGAAGCTTCATAAAAAGCACCTTTGGTATGCGTATTGAGATTGTCACTGACCAACGTGATTTACTGACAACCTGCATAACGCTCATCCAACAAAGTGGCCATTTCCTCAGCCCAGTCAACTTTTGTGCGACGGGCTCTGGTATGGGCTTTTCGCCAACCAGACAAAGGTTCGGTGAACATGAAAATGCTGGCTGTGCCAGCACGTTCGTATTCGTAGTCAACCCGCTGTGGTTGGGTTTTAGTCTCTGGCTGTGGTAAACGGGTTTCCTTGATCAGTTGCACGGGTTGTTCATCCATACAGATGACGGGATACGACTCATCGTAAGGTTTGGCGTAGGTTTCCAGGACTTCTTCCATTTGAGTGACGTATTCGGCGTCGGAGTCCGGTGGAATGACTCAATACGGGTTCTTTCGGCGGCTCATGCCGTTTTTTTTAAAGTCTGCTGAACGGTTTCGTGGCTGATATGTTCAACAATACCCAGCTCAACGACACGCTGAGCCAGTAAACGCAAGCTCCAGTTGGCATAGCCACTGGGCGGTGGCCCCAGACGGGTTGCTATTACTTGGGCTTCTTGTTCTCCATCCAGTAATTTAGCTACTGGTGGTGTTGTGCGCTGTTTTCCATGCAACGTGTCTTCAAAGCCATTCTGTATAAATCGCTGGCGAATATTCTCAACTGTTTGCGTACGGCAATGATAGGCCTCAGCAATACGTTGATCTGTCCAGCCCGGGCCATCGGCATCTGCCTGACGCAATATTTGAGCACGCCGGACTTTCTGACTACTTCCCTTCAGGCGTTTGATCACGTCGTCTGAAGTCTGGCGTTCTTCATCTGTCAGCCGGACAATGTATTTCTTCTGCATGAGGAAGCCCCTTGTGGATAGATTCCCCTGTAGATTGCTCTTTTTTACCGCCTCCTGAAACCCTTGTTTTTAAAACTGCCGAAGCACTAGGTCGATGAAATTTTTTTTCAAGTTTTTTGTATATTTCTAATACTTGAAAAGATAAGGTATTAAAATCCGTTATACAGCCTTCACTATTGGGTTTAGTATCAATAATCTCTAAAGAACTTGAATCATATGGTGAGTAATTTAAAGTCTTTATTCGACGTAATGTATCATAAACTTCAAATTTAGGAAAAAATAGACTTTTAACTGAGGTTGGGTTAGATAAATAAAAAACGCTTGATGATGCAAATGGCATAATAACCCTTTTTATTCCAAAAAATTTTGCTGACATTACAACGACTTGATTATCACTCCCTTGCAAGAAAGAGTGAAGTTTCAAAATCATAGCTACATGTCTGGTATCCCAATTTTTGTGGGAAACTTTAATTAGCTGAACCACTTTCTCTAAAAAAAGATCATATGAAGCAAAAACATCACTTTTGAGAAAGAAATAGCGTCTTTCGTCAATAATAGACTTTTCATAATCGTTTTTTTTAACTAAAAATTTTAGATTAAGACGAAAAAAGTAATTTATAATAGGTATTATTGGAGTAAGGAAAACTCTGAGTTTTTTATTAAAAGATAGGCGGCGAATGAAGTCTTGTATATTTCTATTGCTGGGGCCTAAACTCAGCATACTATCGGCCGACTGACCATTTACAATAGTAATCTCACTGCCATATATGTTTTTCAAAGTTTTGCAACCGGCCATGTGCAAAAGACTAAAATGTTGATGAGGAAACATTTCTGTAAAAAAATCAGGAAAGCTCAAAGCAGTTATTAAACTAACTCTAATAATTTTCAACTTCATCCTGAGATAGCGAGCACCGTTAACAGCTTTTTTTCGATCATTTTGATTAGCTGCATATGGCGAAGATGATTCAAGGTATACTAGATCAAAATTAATACCTGCTTCCATCATAATCGCAGCTAAAAGCATAGAATCTCTTCCGCCAGAAAACATTAATATGGTTTTTCCTTTTATTAATCTAATCTGCTTATGTAGGGCGTCATAAAGATTATAACTAGGGTTTCCTATTTCACTTAGATAAGATGTGAATTCCCATAAATCAGTTACAATAGCTGCTGGGAACACATTGATATTTTTAAATGGTGTATAGTTCCATGGAAGAAATAAATGGTTATGAAAATAACTTAGCACTGAAGACTCTTCACTTAAAACTAAATTTTCTAATTGATCTAATAAACGAATCGAATTACATAAAATAGTTTTCTTATTCTTTTTTTTATAGTAAACCTTGTATCCTGCACATATATCAGTGACGAAAAAAATATCATTAGCTTCTTTGAAAACAATAAAATAAAAGCCATCTATTTCAAAGTATTTTTTTAAAAGTAAACTTTTCTCTAAATCAGATGTTATTGGATTTCCAAAAACAATGTAATTTTCCGATGAAAAAAATGGTTTTTCATCGAATATCAGATGAAATTCATTACCTTTTTTTCCGGATAAGTAAAGTTCCCAGCAGATATTTTGTTTCATTCGTCTGTTACTGTAGAAAGACCGGGTGGTGGTACAAAAATGTTGTCTTAATTATTAACAGAAAGAGAACTCCCAGCTTTGCTGGGGAGGCATTCAAGGTTTGACAGTTACGGGATTATAGACTGACTGGTAATGAGCCAGATGTGTTGTTCATGCAAATATCAAGCTGAAAATTGCATATAGCATCTTGAAAAACCAGTACTTTTATTTGTGATTTCCAATTGATTTACGCATTTTGTTAAAAGTTAAATTTTGTCTATCATATTTTCTATTATTTTACTGGTGGAAAACCCTTTTGTAGTCTCAAGAATCACAACTTCCCCCCCATACTCTTTAATAAATTTAGCGCCAACTACATCCCGAACGTGGTAGTCACCACCTTTAACGATATAGTCCGGCTTCAAATTATGAATAAGCTTAATCGGTGTACTTTCTTCGAATTCGATAACATAGTCAACAAGATTAGTTGCTAGAAGTGTAGTGGCTCTATCATTGATTTTATTTATTGGTCTATTATCGCCTTTTATTAAGCTCACGCTTGCATCACTATTAAGACCCACGATAACATACTTGCCGAGTGCTCTACAGTGACGCAATAGATTTAAGTGACCTGCATGCAACAAGTCAAAACAACCATTGGTGAATACAAGACCGCCATCTCTATTCATAGTAGGTAGTGGTTGACTGCTAGGGATAAATATAGGAGTATCATCATATAATTCAAAGTCGTGTGGGAAAATAACTTTTGTACCGTGATGTTTAACCGCTATCGTTGCCGCCGCTATAGCTTTCTCAATGGAAGAAGGAATTGATTGGCCTCTTGTTAGCGATGCACCTAAATATGCTATAAAAGTATCACCGGCACCCGTAACATCTGATACAGGCACCTGCGCTACTTGAAAACTATGATATGATGAAGAAGTTGACCATAATACTTCTTGGGAGTCTGATGTAATAATGAGGTTTTCAATACCAAACTTACTACATAGACGCTTGGCATTATTTTCAAGTGAGTCCGAACTATCAAAGTGGGTGAACTTCATGAATTCACTTCGATTTGGTTTTACTATATATGCACCTGAATAATTAGCTATATTTTTAGACTTTGGGTCGACTAATATCTTAACATCATGATTAGAAAAAAAATTTATTATTTTGCGAACCTGTGCAAAAATACCTTTATTATAATCTGATAAAACAACAACTGGAGGAATGAACGACAAGCTTTCCAATGCGTCTATTAATGATCTACTCGGAATATCCGAAGTATTGCAATCGAAATCAAACCGAGCGGTCTGATGTCCTCCAGCCCAAATTCGGCATTTTGTTGTTGTTTTGTGAATTTTAATACATTTGGAGTAGTCGATTTCATAGGAATCTAAAAGACTTTTAACGCAATTTTTTTCAAGACCGCCGAACGCTGAGATAATTTGAACATGCAATCCTGCTGCAGAAAGATTTGCACAAACATTACCAGCTCCACCTAAACTGTCAGAGACATTTTGTACAGAAATGATAGGAACCGGTGCTTCAGGTGAAACACGATGACTTGAACCCCAGTAATTGCGGTCAATCATAAGGTCGCCGATAACGAGAATTTTAGTTTTCAAAAAGCTCTTCCTCAATGATGTGGCAGAGAATATGAATAACTTTTATATGGGCTTCTTGTATCCGAGCTGTATCATTCGATCCCACCACGTATGCTAAATCACATAGTGGTAATGCCTCACCACCACTGTTTCCTAATAAACCAATGTTTTTTACTCCAAGGCGTGCGGCCTCAAGCTGGGCTCTGACAATAGACTTGGAATTTCCTGAAGTACTTATAGATACCAAAACATCTCCTGCTTTAGCTAAACCTTGAATTTGTCTGGCAAAAACAAAATTATATCCGAAATCATTTGAAATTGCAGTAATAGCAGAGGTATCTGTGCACAGTGCTATAGCATTAATAGCTGGACGATTGCGGCAATAAAAAGAGCCTATTAGCTCAGCGCAAAAATGTTGTGCATCACTAGCTGATCCTCCATTACCTATGACAAGAATCTTGTTGCCTGATCGTAAACATTTCATTAAAACATCAGCGATGTTAGAAATTAGTTCTAGTTTATACTCAAGTTCGTCAACTAGTTTTCTTTGCTCACTAAGAGTTACCTCAATAATTTTTCGATTCATTTAAATACTCCAAGTTAACTAATGAAAATGCGTTATTGATAAAAGAATAGTGTCTATGCTGAGCGGAACGTGAAAATCTGCCACGAAATAAAATAATTGGCCTTAATCTAAAAATGTTGGATGTATGAAGCCAAAAGTTATCATAACCGATAAAAACAGAATCTTCTGACGCTGCAATTAAAGCAATAAGGTCTGAAATTGAAAATTTCCCTCTAAAATCATGGGTAACAAAAGGGTAATAATTACTGTCATGTACTGTATTCTGTATGCTACCTAAATGAATTACTGAATACCCTTGATGATAAAAAGTGATCGCAGTATTTGAAAGAATAGACTCATCAATAAAGTACTTCCTGAAAAAACCAGATGCCAAATAGTTAGAAAAAAAAACAACCTTTTTTGATATTACACTGGAATTGGGGATTCTCAATTTAATCGGGTCTAAATTCTTTCGAATAAATTTCGTGAACTCAGTTAAATGGTATGATTTAGGTAAGTAACAGCCAAAAAAAAATCTCTGAAGACCACAAATTAAATCTGTTTCGATAACTGTAAAATCTACAATTGCGTCAGGTAATTTACGATTATGAAACAAAAAACGTAATAAGCACGGCAGTGTAGTCACGGTAAGCACATCACTACTAGAATTTCGGTGGATAATTATGTCATCGACTTCAATACCAAAGCACTTGTACAGCTTGTATGTTGGTCCATTTAGCAATCTTAACCGGTTATTAAATAATAGATTTTTCGCTAAAATAATAAAAAAAAGGCGGTCACCCAGATGAGCGTGAATATAATCTAAATCTAATAATATTTTGGACTTTCGAAAAGATTCATATGTAGATCTATGGAAAATAAAGTCGTTATGTTTCCATAGAAAACGGATTACGGCACCAAGCGCTAGCGTGATAGCCTTTTCAAAAAAATAAATAAATTTATTCATTTGTTGCATATTTTGGCAGTGGTACAAAAGTGTTTTTGGTATAGGTCATTGATAATCGTAGTAATCAGGAGTAATGGACATGGCTTGCTATGAGAAAATCAAATGCCCGGGATATGACACAACACATGTCATAAAATCGGGCACGACCACAAAGGGTAAGCAACGCTATTACTGCCAGAATACAGATTGCCAGAAAAACACTTGGCTCTTATTAGATTCCGGGTTGGTGGTTTATAGCTAAGAAATTTAGCTGTCTGATTAAGGATATTCAACATTACTGATAAAGTCATAGTTTAGATATTTCTGGAAGTAAATGAATATGAAAAGGGGTTCAGAAGACACTGCCAGTCTATTGAATATCAAAGCGATTATAGACCATGCTAAATGCTTCGATAAAGTTCGTGAACTCCGTTGGCCAAATGGTGTAGCATGTCCTCACTGTGATTCGAATGAAGTGATCAAACACGGGCGGGATGAGACACAACCTAATCGTCAGAGATATCATTGTCGAGACTGTTGGCGTTATTTCGATGATTTAACAATGACGATTTTTGAAGGCCATTATCAGCCTTTGAGCGTCTGGATTCTTTACCTGTATTTCATGGGGCTTAATATTTCTAACAACCCAATTGCTCAGAACTGGAACTGAATGCCAATGATGTACACAACATGACGAGTCAACTACGTCAGGGTGTCGTTGCTCGTCAGCCCGAGAAACAGCTTGAGGACGAGGTGGAATTCGACGAAGTCTACGTGGTAGCTGGGCACAAAGGGCATCCTGATGCCGTTAAAAAAAAGCTGGAGGAGCCGACGGAACCGCTTGAAAGGTGCTCGGGGTCGCGGCACATTGGCAAAAGAAAAACCGCCAATTTTTGGGATGACACAACGTAATAGCGAGATCGCCATTCAAATGCTGGAAAATATCAAACAAAAGACTATTGCGCCTTTGATTCAGTCAACTACCGCATCAGGAATTGTCGTCTATACTGATGAATATGATATTTATAACCGCTTAGCGTCATGGGGATATAAACATAAAACAGTATGTCATGGTCGTGGTGAGTATGACAGAGACGAAGATGGCGATGGCTCCCATGAATTTCATATGAATACTCCACCGGCTAAAGCCGGTGGTTTCAGGTTACGGCTTAAAGCCGGA
>CAWUJM010000002.1:0-68805 GCA_963922685.1 uncultured Gammaproteobacteria bacterium
GGGACTTTCAGTCCCTTGTCCTAACCCACCGTCTTTAGACGGTGGTTGTTAAGTTTAAGGTAAACTACCAATGGCAAAGAAATCTATCCGGATTCGGGCCAGGCATAAAAATGACATTACTATCGTTAAGGCATTGATCAGCCACCCGATGGAGACCGGACAGCGTAAAAATAGTAAGACTGGTGAGTTGATTCCTGCACACTTTATTCAGGAGGTTGTCGCTCTGAATGGTGATAATGTACTGATGAAAGCACATTGGGGGCCAGGTGTCTCAAAAAATCCTTATGTGTCATTCAGATATCACGGAGGACAACCAGGCGATGAAATTACTCTGAACTGGGTGGATAATCTGGGTCAGACCGGAACCGGTCAGGCTCGGGTAAAATAGTTTACAGGAATCAGACAGATGACGAAGTTCTTTGTCATACTCATACTATTTAGTTCTGGTCTGGTAACGGCTGCCGACAGGCAGGCCAGTGACACCACACCGGGAGAAGATGTCGCGACCTACCGGGAATATTTCCAGCAACGCTTTCCTGCTGTATCACTGCAGCAATATGCTGATGGTGTGTACGCGATTGATGCGATATCCCGTGAAAACTGGGAAGCGATAGAAGAATTTCCACCGTATGAGCCAATGGTTGAAGCTGGTAAGATCTTATGGGAGACTCCGTTTGCAAACGGTAAAACATATGCGGATTGTTTTGGTAATAACCCGGCACAACGTAAACATTATCCGCACTGGGATGCAGTCAGCCAACAGGTGATCACTCTGCCGCTCGCTATCAACCAGTGCCGTATCCACAACGGCGCAAAGCCATTGAAATATAAAAAGGGTCGGATGGCTGATCTGCTGGCATATCTTTCCTATGCTTCACGGGGGCAGTTGATTGACGTTAAGATTCCGGATGCTGCTGCCCTGAAGGCCTACAATGCAGGCAAAAGTATCTATTTTGCGCGGCGTGGTCAGCTTAATTTTTCCTGCGCTTCCTGTCATATGCAGTCTGCAGGACAAAGTGTGCGTACCGATATTCTGAGTCCGGCACTCGGTCATACCAGTGGCTGGCCAGTCTATCGCTCGAAATGGGGGGAACTTGGTACATTGCACCGGCGTGTCAGCGGTTGTATGAAACAGATGCGTGCCAGGCCGTATAAAGCACAAAGTGTTGAGCTGCGTAATCTGGAATATTTCCTGAGTCATATGAGTAACGGCATTCAGTATAACGGTCCGGCAGCACGTAAGTAATGGTTTACTAAACACACAATTCTGTGTGTTCAGTGGCATGTTGATTAGGGGACAGAGAATGATTATTTGTGGTAGAATCACCGGCTTTGCAGAGAGATTCTGAATCTCGCAGATTGTCTTACTGAAGGTTTATTTATGCCACGCCGTAGTCGTTTAGTGCTGCCTGATACACCGATGCACATCATTCAGCGCGGAAACAACAGTCAGGATTGTTTTTTTGATGACGAGGATTATGCGTCCTATCTCAGATGGTTACGCGAAATTGCGCAACGAACACAATGTGTTATTCATGCGTATGCCTTGTTGTCAAATCATGTACATCTGTTACTGACACCTGTTCATGCTGCCGGTGTCAGTGATCTGATGCGTTTGCTGGGGCAGCGCTATGTGCAGTATATCAACCGTGCCCATTGCCGTACCGGTACTTTATGGGAAGGACGTTATCGTTCCTGTGTCACTAATGAAGATCGTTATGTACTTGGTTGTTATCAATATATTGAGCTTACGCCAGTGCGCGAAAAGCTGGTTGAAAAACCCGAGGATTATCGCTGGTCCAGTTACCATGTGAATGCATTGAATCAGCCTGGCGATCTGTTACAACCGCATAAGGCGTATCGTGCATTCGGCGAGACACGCGCTGCTTGTGCCAGTGCTTATCATGCCTTATTCGGTCAGCCATTGGATGTACATCTGGCAGAAGAGATTCGTATTGCCACTCAGGGAAATTATGCACTCGGTTCACCGCAGTTTGCTGCTCAGGTTGAAAAAAAACTGAAGATTCGGGCCACACGTGGCAGGGCCGGACGGCCACAGAATCAGTCTGTAACCGGCAGACACTGATGCGTATTCTGCTTACCGGATCGTCCGGTCTGATCGGTCGTACCCTGCAGGCTGATCTGGCAGCAGCTGGTCACCAGGTTATCTGTCTGTTACGTCAGTCACATAGCGATACAGGCTTTTTCTGGCAACCTGAGCAGGATCTTATCCGGACAGATATCCGTGTTCGGCTGGATGCTGTGATTCATCTGGCCGGTTCCGGTATAGCCGAAGGCCGTTGGACACAGCATCGTAAACACGATATCCGACATAGCCGTGTTCACGGTACCAATTTATTGTGTCAATACCTGGCTCAGCTTGAGTATCCACCAAAGGTGCTGTTATCCGGCTCAGCTATCGGGTTTTATGGTGATACACAAGGCCAGGTTGTGGATGAAACGGCCTCAGCTGGCAGGGGCTTTCTGGCCGAGGTGGCGCAAGCCTGGGAGGCTGCGACACAGCCAGCTGTTGCGGCAGGTATCCGCACAATCCATCTGCGTACCGGGATTGTGTTAAGTCCGGCAGGTGGTGCACTCAGAAATCTGTTGCTGCCCTTCCGCCTGGGCCTGGGAGGACGAATTGGCACAGGCCAGCAATACATGAGCTGGGTCAGTCTAACCGATATCTCGCGTATGATTCAGTTTCTGCTGACACGGGAGACGTTCAGCGGACCAGTGAATCTGGTGTCGCCCGATCCGGTCACGCAGCAAACCTTTGCGCAGATACTGGGTCGTGTGTTACATCGTCCGACCTGTCTGCCCCTGCCAGCAGGTATTGCACGTCTGATGCTCGGTGAAATGGCTGATGCACTGCTATTGACCAGTCATCGTGTACAGCCGCGTATTCTGCAGGATACGGGCTACTCGTTTGTTTCGGCGTCATTAGAACCTGCACTCACTAGTATGCTGAAATGAAGCCAAGGACCTTAGACCTTAATGCGCAGACGTATCAGCTCGGAATGCGATAGCCGAGGGTTGAATCGGCAGTGAAATAACCCCATCTGTAGCTGAACTGTTACCCACCTTCACTGAGAGATAACCGTATTATGAGTGGACAGAAAGAAACATTAACCTTTCAGGCCGAAGTCAGCCAGGTACTGAATCTGGTAATTCGTTCGTTGTACAGCAATAAAGAAATCTTTTTGCGTGAACTGGTTTCTAATGCGTCAGATGCTGCAGAAAAGCTGCGGTTTGAGGCATTGGCAGATGATGCGTTGTACGAGAATGATGCTGATCTGCGTATCCGTGTCCATATTGATAAAGACGCGAATACGCTTGCGATAGAAGACAATGGCATCGGCATGAGCCGGGCTGAAGTCGGTGAGACGATTGGTACCATTGCCAGTTCCGGTACGAAAAAATTTCTGGCTGAACTGTCTGGTGATCAGACTAAAGACAGTGCGTTGATCGGTCAGTTTGGTGTAGGTTTTTATTCGGCTTTCATCGTTGCTGACAAAGTGACACTGGAGACGCGTCGTGCTGGCCTGGCAGCTGCCGAAGGTGTGCGTTGGGAATCTGGTGGTGAAGGAAGTTATACGCTCGAGACGATAGAACGTGCACAACGGGGTACGACTATCACATTGCATCTGAATGAGGATGCGAAAGATTATCTGGAATCCTGGCGTTTACGTTCAGTGGTGAACAAATTCTCCGATCATATTGCGATTCCGGTCGAAATGCTGGAAGAGCCACCGGCACCATCACCGGATGCAGACGATGATAAAAAAGATGATGCCGCAGATAAAAAAGAGACAGAGAAGCCAGTACCGGAATGGAAAAAAGTGAATACTGGTAAGGCTTTGTGGATGCGTAATAAATCAGATATCAAAGACGAAGAGTATCAGGAATTTTATAAACACATCAGTCATGACTTTGAAGAGGCCCTGACCTGGGCACATAACCGGGTGGAAGGTAGTCACGAATATACTTCACTGCTGTATGTTCCGGGACGTGCACCGTTTGATCTGTGGGAGCGTGAGCAGAAACATGGTGTGAAGCTGTATGTGCGTCGCGTGTTCATCATGGACGAAGCTGACAAACTGATGCCACGTTACCTGCGCTTTGTTAAAGGTGTGGTTGACTCAGACGATCTGCCGCTGAATGTATCACGTGAATTGTTGCAGGAAGATAAAAAGATTGACAATATCCGCAGTGCGAATACGAAGCGGATCCTCGGCTTGTTAGAAAAGCTGGCAAAAGACGATAGCGAAAAGTATGAAAAGTTCTGGGGTCAGTTCGGCAACGTGTTGAAGGAAGGTCCGGCAGAAGATTATACCAATCGCGAAAAGATCGGCGCTCTGCTGCGTTTTTCTTCTACTGCAGAAGGTGATCCGACGCATGTATCGCTGGATCAGTACATTGAGCGGATGGTCGAGAAGCAGGAAAAGATCTATTACATCACAGCAGATAATCTGGCAGCGGCACGTAACAGCCCGCATCTTGAGGTGTTTAAGAAAAAAGGCATTGAGGTGCTGTTGCTGGTAGACCGGGTGGATGAATGGCTGGTTTCGCACTTCATGGAATATAAAGATAAGAAGTTGCAATCAGTGGCAAAGGGTGAGCTGGATCTGGGCGATCTGGCGGATAAGGAAGATAAGGAAAAGGCAGAAAAGGCTTCTGAAGAAAACAAGCACTTTCTGGAGCGGGTCAAAACTGCATTGGGGGATTCGGTCAAAACAGTGCGTGTTTCTACCCGTCTGACTGATTCTCCGGCATGTCTGGTGGTCGAACAGTTTGACATGAGCCAGAATATGGCGCGATTGCTGCAACAGATGGGACAAGGTGCTGGCGGGCCTGCGCCGACGCCAACCATGGAGGTCAATCTGGAGCATCCGCTGATCAGCCAGATGGATCAGGAGGCAGACGAAGATCAGTTTGCTGATCTGGCAAAGTTGCTATTTGATCAGGCCTTGCTGGCAGAGGGTGGTCAGCTTAAGGATCCGGCGGCCTTTGTGCATCGTCTGAACCGGTTGATTCTGGAACTGCAGAGCAGCAGTCCTGCCAGCGACGGTTAAAGCCGACGATACAGCGGCTGCGGCCTGGATGGCTGCAGCCGTGTTCCCCAACGGATGAGTGTATGGTGTGCCCTCGGAGAAAGCTATGCTGCGTAACACTAAGTTGACGCCATTGGCTCCTGCATGAGTGCTATTATAAATGAAAGCTGAAGACAGGATTATCTTAGCCTGTAAAGAATACCTTGCAAGAGATAGATTAGGTCGTGCTGTGTATGCTTTGCTGACAGGCAGGACAGTGGATGATCTGACTGTCATCCCGCAAAGCATAGAAGATATGGGTGCAGAAAAAGCACTGAACATGGTATCTGAGCTATATGCGATCATTACAGAAAATCAGGCTGAATTTCCGGAAAATGCTGAAGCCGCAGTTGCAGATTTAATGCAATGTATAGAATATGATGGTGTTTTACTGATTGCATCCGGGGCTTCTGCATCAGGTAAAGATCAACTGATACTGAATTGCAAAGAACATCTGGACAGTGTTGGTTTATCGACTGATATTATTCACAAATATTCGACGCGATCTAAACGACCCGGTGAGCTTGTGGTTCATGAAGGACATCAGGTGCAGGGAGTTAATCTGGATAAAACAGCTTATTATACATTTGGTGCAGAGGCGTTCGAAAAAAATAAAGACATCTTTTTCAGATATGAAAAATATCAGCATCAATATGCTTTTTCTAAAGAATCTATACGTAATGGAAAAGATATTGATGTGCAGTTTCTGATATTTGGTGATATTTCAAGATTCAGTCGTTTTATACGCGAAGTCAGAAGACATACTAACAGAAAACTCATTTCATTTTACTTATCAGCTGAAGAAGAAACTTTGTACAGAAGACAACTTGCGAGAGATTTTCTGACTCCGGAAGAAAGAGAAATCCGCATTCGTGAAATGAGGAAAGATGTCAGCTTATTAAAAAATCCTGCTTTACTGGAAGTGTATGATCTGGAATTAAAAAATGGTCGGTATCAGGCACTGGGACATAATGAAGATATTGTTTTGCATGAAGTCCTGAGGTATGTCAGAAATCCTCTGGCACAGCAGTATCTTGAGGCGTTGAGGAAAAAACAATCATGCCAGTGATTCAGCAGGATGATCTGATTCAGAGCATCGCGGATGCATTGCAGTTTATTTCGTATTACCATCCGGTGGATTATATCCAGGCAGTCGGTCGGGCATACGAACGCGAACAATCGCCAGCGGCAAAGGATGCACTTGCGCAGATCCTGACGAATTCCCGGATGTGTGCTGAAGGGCTGCGTCCGATCTGCCAGGATACCGGTGCTGTAGTGGTGTTTCTGAAGATCGGAATGCAGGTGCGGTTTGCCGGAGATATGGCACTGAATGATATGGTGAACGCAGGCGTACGTTGTGCCTATCAGCATCCGGATAATCCGCTACGAGCTTCCATGGTGGATCCGCCGATTGGTCAGCGGGTGAATACGCGTGATAACACCCCGGCGATCATCTATCACGAACTGGTGCCGGGAGAGACGGTTGAGATTGCGCTGGCGGCGAAGGGCGGCGGTTCAGAGAATAAATCCAGATTTGCTGTGCTGAATCCGAGCGACAGTCTGGCTGACTGGGTGGAAGCCACCTTGCCCGGCATGGGTGCTGGCTGGTGTCCGCCAGGTGTTCTGGGAATCGGGATCGGAGGAACGGCAGAAAAGGCAATGCTGCTGGCGAAGGCATCTCTGATGTCACCGATCGACATTCAGGACATCCAGGCCTGCGGGCCGCAGGACGAACTGGAGGCCCTGCGACTGGAGATCTTTGACCGGGTAAACGCACTTGGTATCGGGGCGCAGGGGTTGGGTGGTCTGACCACAGTGGTTGATGTGAAGATCAATACCTATCCGACCCATGCCGCCTCCCTGCCAGTTGCGATGATTCCGAATTGCGCTGCGACGCGTCATATCGAATTCAGTCTGGACGGCTCCGGTCCGGCGCAGTTTACGCCACCTGATCCGGATGACTGGCCGTCAGTGACCTGGCAGGCGAGCGAGCAGTCGACCCGGGTGAATCTGGATACTCTGACCCGGGCAGAGGTAGCAACCTGGCAGCCAGGACAGACACTGTTACTCAGTGGCACCCTGCTGACCGGACGGGATGCAGCGCACAAGCGAATCCAGACTTTGCTGGACAGTGGCGAAGGCTTACCACCGGGTGTCGATTTCACCAACAAACTGATCTATTACGTTGGTCCGGTGGATCCGGTACGGGATGAAGTGGTTGGCCCGGCGGGTCCGACCACGGCAACCCGGATGGATAAGTTTACTGAGATGATGCTCAGCCGGACCGGACTGATCGGTATGGTCGGTAAGGCTGAGCGTGGCCCGGTTGCGATTGAATCCATCCGGCGTCATAGTGCGGCTTACCTGATGGCAGTGGGTGGTGCTGCCTATCTGGTCTCGCAGGCGATCCGCGCAGCGCGGGTGCTGGCGTTCCCTGAACTGGGCATGGAGGCGATCTATGAATTTACTGTCAGAGATATGCCGGTGACGGTTGCGGTAGACAGTCAGGGTGAATCAGTCCACAAGACAGGTCCGGCCTTGTGGAAGATCAGAATTGAACAGGCTGCATGATGCAGGAAATAACATTAACACTGACCCCGGCAGCCCGGCATAAGCTGGCTGAGCTGCAGGGCGAAGTCGGCGACGAGGCTGAGGGTATCCGGGTCTTTGCCACACCAGGCGGTTGTAGTGGTATGAGCTTTGGTATGACCTTCACAGATCAGATCAGTGCTGATGATACTGTCTGCCGGTATGATGATTTTGCCTTGGTGATTGATGCCGGTACACTGGAGCATATTCGTGGCGTTGAGATTGATTTCGCGAGCCATGCTGGTGATGCACAGTTTTTATTTCACAATCTGCAGCCGGTTGCAGGTGCGGGTTGCAGCGGGTGCCCTTCTCAGGGCGGTGGCTGCGCTTAGCACCAGGCGTCTTGTGATACGCCGGTTTTGTGCACTATGGCCAGGCGCTGCTGGCTGCTATGTGGTCTGCTGCCTCATCTGTTATATCTGGTTGTCGTTATCTGTACAACATACTGCAGACGCATCCGACACCAGTCAACGCTATGGCCCGGTACAGAAGAATGAGACACTATGGCGCATCGCCAACCGACTGCGCCCGCCGGACATCAGTACGGCGCAGATGGTTATTGCGCTACAACAGGCAAACCCACATGCCTTTGCCAACGGTGATATCCACCAGTTACTGGCAGGTGCTGTCCTGCAGATTCCACCACTGAATAAGATTCGCGACATCAGCTTGGCTGCTGCTGCCGCGCGATTGCAGGCTCGACCCGATCCGCCCGCCCCGCCTGTTACACTCGACACAATCCCACCTGATACCCTCTCCACGCAGATTAACCCGACTCACACTGACCAGGCGGGATCCATATCCCGGATATTTCTGGTCGGCAGTATCATCTGCTGTCTTGCGATATTGCTGATCGGCCTTGGTATATGGCGCAAACGGACACGCGAGCAGGCGTATCCGGCAACCTTTGTCACTTCTGCAACTCTTACACCGATCCCGGTTCCTGTCCGGGCACAACCTGACTGGCTGGCACCACCAGAGCAGGCAGCAACACCGGCGGCTGAGGTATTACCTGCTGCCGCAGAAGACCCGCTGATGTTAGTGCCGCCAGATGTCCCGCAGGAAGACACCAACCGGATAGCGGGTATTCAGGTGACTGAGCATCCCCACACTAAATGACCTGAAGTGTCAGCATCTGAGCTGTATCGGAAAAGACGACGAGATATTGCTCATGACAACGCATGTCTGCCTCGCGCCACGGACCAGGCACACCAGACTTATCCTGATGACAGCCATCTTATGCTGCCTTTACCGGATGCTGTAGAAAAGGGTACAGGGGTAAAATCACGTACATCAGGTGGCACACTGGCCTGCATTGCAGAACATCACACATTACTGGATAACCTGCATCAGGCTAGTGTGGGTAATGTCAAAGACTATTATCGTTTTTATCAAACTGATATCCTGGCCTTCTACTTACCAGACACTCACATACTTACCATAGCCACCGTGGAGTTTTAAGTGGGCTGGACACTCATACAAGATACGTCAGGGAAAAAAATATGGCGGGCTTCTGTGTATGCCGACCTCCAATATGACGAAATTAACAATTTGGCTCAATACGGGCAACCTCGCCATCCTTATCAGGAGACTCAATCCGCTCGTCGCTGCACTTTTCGGACCTGATCACTACAACCTGGAACCTGATCCCGATGTCCCCGGCGATACCATGGGACGTATAGATATCGAATATATTGGGCCTGGAAAACCCTTCAGAACTCAGAATATTGTGCGCCGGTAAGTGTCGATAACTTAGTGTTACCCGGCATATCTTCCGGGACTGTCAACGCCACTGTACCGGTTTATCTAATACTTCGCCATCTAGTATCGGCTGCTGGTGTGCATTCAGGCTGAGTCGCCTCGCGACCAGCCACTGCACAACGGCAGGATATAACTGATGCTCTGCTGCCTGTACCCGCGCTGCCAGTTGTTGCACATCATCTGTCGGTAGTACCTGGACTTCTGATTGTGCGATCACTGGCCCGCCGTCCAGAGTCGGCGTGACAAAATGCACACTGACCCCATGCCGGGTAACACCGGCATCCAGTGCTCGCTGATGAGTACGCAGGCCCGGAAATGCCGGTAACAGGGACGGATGGATATTCAGCAGACGCCCGGTATACTGCGTGACAAATATCGGGGTCAGTACCCGCATAAAGCCCGCCAGCAGAATCAGATCAGGCGTATACACATTGATACATTGTGCGAGTGCCTGATCAAATGCAGCCCGATCAGCAAATCGGGTGTGATCCGTGACGTGGTGCGTTATGCCGGCGGCTGCGGCCCGTTGTAATCCATACGCACCGGGCCGGTTGCTGATCACTGCGACCACCCGGGCCGCCAGTTGCCCGGCCCGGCACGCATCCAGTATCGCCTGCAGATTGGTTCCGTTGCCCGATATCAGCACCACCAGTCGGTAGGCATCAGGCATATACCACCTGCGGTTGCGCCATGTCGGTCGGTACGACCTGTCCCAGTCGGCACACGCTTTCGCCCGCTGCAGTCAGCAATGTTATCGCACGCTCTGCTGCGTTGGGTGCTACTGCCACTACCATCCCGATACCGCAATTGAAGGTACGTAACATTTCAGTGGTCGCTATTCTGCCGGTCTGCTGTAACCAGCCAAACAGTTCCGGCCAGTCCCAGGCTGCGGTATCAATCTGTGCAGCATGGTATGTCGGCAACATACGCGGTACATTGTCGGTCAGCCCGCCACCGGTGATATGTGCCATGCCATGCACCTCCACCTGCGTCAGTAGTGTCAGTAGTGATTTCACATAGATTCGGGTGGGTGCCAGCAATGCATCGCTCAGTGGTTGTCCACCTACCCGCTGTTGCAGTTCTGTCTGGCTCACGGTCAGTATCTGGCGGATTAGCGAATAGCCATTCGCATGTGGCCCCGATGAGGCCAGGCCCAGCAGTACATCGCCGGCCTGAATGCGGGTCGGCTGTACCAGCTCAGTCTTTTCAACAATGCCGACCGCGAACCCGGCCAGATCGTATTCTTCTCCCGCATACATCCCCGGCATTTCTGCTGTTTCACCGCCAATCAGAGCGCAACCAGCCTGCACACAACCGTCTGCAATGCCCTGAATCACTGCTGCCGCGATCGGCACACTGAGCTGACCCGTTGCATAATAGTCCAGAAAAAATAAGGGCTCGGCACCGGATACTACGATGTCATTGACACACATCGCGACCAGATCAATGCCGATGGTGTCGTGTTGCCGGCATTGCAGTGCAAGCTTCAGCTTGGTGCCAACGCCATCCGTGCCCGAAACCAGTACCGGTTGCTGATATCCGGTCGGTAGTTCAAACAAGCCGCCAAAACCGCCCAGTTCGCCGGAGACGCCAGAACGTCTGGTACGTTGTACCCAAGGCTTGATTCGTTCTACCAGTGCATGGCCTGCGTCAATATCCACACCCGCACCGGCGTAACTCAGTGCTGCATCTGTCTGTTCTGTCATGGCCTGTCTGTTCTCCTCCGAGTACCCCAACGTGCTGGTCCGGGCTAAGGCCGTTTAACGCTGACGGTCACCGGCCGACTGGTATTCCGGTCCACCAGATCCTGAAACGATGTTGTGGCACGGATTCTGTCCATACCGTAAGCCGTAAAGTGTTTATCGGAAAAATTTTCTTTCGCCAGCAGGGGGTTCGTATATATCTGTGTCAGCGCATCGTAAGCCACCATCGCAGTCTGCAGCTCTCCGGTCAGCGTACGACCCCCCTGCTCTGCGAACAGCCCGACAGTCAGTTCCAGATGATCTATATCACTATACAATCTGCTGAGATCTGCATTCAGATCCGCGTTATTCGTCAGCTGATCAAATGAGTTTAACCGGGGCAGACCGAATCTGACACGATAGTCATTAAAGGATCTGAAGCGCCAGTCCCGCCCTTTATTGATCATGATCTGTTCTGTGGGCAGCATGAATGACGGTACATTATCCAGCGAGATCTCGCCAGCCACCTGCCTCGTTGCCGCTTCCAGCAGACTATTCAGGCCTTCTTCTGTCAGCAGATCGAAGTTGTTCACCGGGCTCTCATTTCTATCTGCAATCTGTAAGGTATCCGGTATCAGTCCATGCCAGCGGTAGATCAGATTGAATTCAGCTGCTATCCAGGGTGTACGGTACCAGGTCTTCTTCTCTACGAACGAAGGATCCAGCAACAGGATATCCAGCCCGGCAATGTGATTCACATAATCTTCAATCACCAGCTTCATCAGGATGACGGTATTAATGATCCGGGCTGTGTGGAATAGCCGGTCATCGTCCCAGTCAGGATATCTGCTGGCCAGTTCATCGCAGATATTGTTGTGTTCCCGCAGAAACAGCGTACTCATCACCATATGCCCGACGATAAAATTACCTCGTTCCAGTCCGGTGGCAAAACACTTCGACTTCTGGCTGTCGCTGAACCCCCCGAAAATGCTGGTCATCCATGCCTTATCTTTTATGTAAGGCAGGTTCTGATAACAATGCTTTACCTGCCAGACGCCACGTTTATCCGTCTCACCAAGATAATCCGGATATTCTTCGCCATTGATCTGCTGGCTGCTCAGCCTGCCGCCCTGACCTGAACGGAGCATCCAGGCGACCTCTTCATCATGGCCATAAATCTGTGCCAGATCAATATTATGGTTGGATGTGGTCTTTCTCGAATTGACGTGACTGGAGCGGAAAAAGCCATCGGTGAACCATTGTGCAAAAAACATAAAAAAGACGGAAGACCGACTTTCTTTCATGCCATGTTTTCTTTCGAACAGGGCTGTCACCTCACCATGAGGAAATTCAGGTGTTGCTTCATTCGGGGGCAGGGCCTGCAGAAAGCTGTCTTCTGCCGGTGCCAGGTGCCGGTCGAAGTAGGTCTTATCTGTGACGGTATGCCATGTCAGATAGTCGCTGGGTGGCGAGTTTACCTTATCCAGTGGTGACCACAGGCTGTAACTATGCGGCCTGGGTGTGGTCACTGAGGCCAGCCTGTCAGATGCGATTCTGTTTACAAGACGGGCAACGCCGGGGATGCGTCTGGCACACCCCAGTAACCGGATCAGAACAGACATATCAGTACCTCCTGAGTTGATAAATGATAGAAATCCAATATCTGATGTTGTTCAGCTTCAGTAGCAGCGTGGATATTACAGGCCCCACACGGTGATGACATGACCAACCTGATGTGCCGTGCGCTGCCAGATCCTGTCTGTCCATGTGACAGACGCACGGCGATCAAAGATCAGCAGGTGTGCTTCATCCGCGTTACAGTGCCCGGCATAGTCTGCGGTTTGCTGCAATCCGGCCTGCAGGGTGGATTCCAGTGCGCCATATCGAATCTTCAGCTCCAGCACGATCCGTTGTATCTCGCCATGAAAGCCCGCCTGTTCGTCAACCGGCCATTCAATATATAAGTCGGTACGTTTGCGTCCGAGTCCATATTCACGGCTGATGCGTCCGCCACCGTTCACGATCCGTTGCAGAAATGCCTGTAGTAACAGCTGTGGTCCGGCTTCTTTGTATTCAGATTGTTGTATCCAGGCCTCGCTGTTTTCGCGGAAAAACTGCTGGAAGGCCTGTAGTAGCCGATTCATGTCCAGTCGTCGTTGTGACGTCAGATACCACTTCTGCTCATGCGCAATCATCATCTGTTCAGACCAGATCAGTTCACGCGGTATCACTTCCTGATAAATCCGGTTAGCTATCTGCACTGCCGGCCTTAACGTGATCAATCCGAGATCAGCCACATATTGCAGGTCGTCATTGGGTAGTTTGTCATGCTGCGCCTCTCCGGCCAGTAGCGCAGTCACCACACGATGCACGCGCGGTTCCTTCAGCTTGTCAGTCAGCTGATCTAAGTGCGTCGCGTGTGACTGGATCAGTGCTTCCCGGGCGGTCCGGTAGTCTTCCAGAGAGATTGGTATCTGCGGATCGGTCAGATGCGGCATCTCGTTCGTCAGTTGGTAACCCAGCGCATTCACCAGCCAGGGCTGGCCCTGAGTGTCCTGCCATAATTCGGGAAAGATATCGTCTGCAAACACCTGCCCTGTCGTCTGCGTATGTTGCTGCCACAGTGCAGCCACTTCCTGTGCTGTGAAGTTGCCCAGTTGCAGTGAGGTCGTTTTGATATTAAATGCGGAACCGCCGGTAATGATTTCCTGATCTCTGATCCGGATGCGATAATCGCGGACATCGCGTACTCCGCACAGGATAATCGCAACCGGAAAGGCCGCTGGTCGCTGCGCATAGCCGCTCCGGATCTGACGCAGTACCGAGATCAGGGTATCCCCGATCAGTGCATCCACTTCATCGAGGATCAGAACTACTGGCAGATCAACATGCCGGACCCACAGGTTGAGTAACCGGGTTAGTGCCTGCCCTGCGCCCTGCTGTAGCGCCGATTCTGCCTGCTGTAGCATAAAGTCATCTTGCAGGTCATTTTCAGCATAATTCGCCAGTGCGTAACAGACTGTGCGGATCGCCTCGTTCAGATCACCACGCCATGCCTGGGCGGCCTCAATGTTGGCATACAATGCGCGGTACTCGCCCTGTTGATTCAGATGCTCCGTCAGTGCCAGTAAGCAGGTTGTTTTTCCGGTCTGGCGCGGCGCGTGCAGGACAAAGTAGCGTTGCTGAGCAATCAGTCGCTCCACCTTCGCCAGATCCATCCGCGTCAGCGGATCAATCATATAGTTCAGGTGTGGCACTGAAGGCCCGGCATCATTAAAGAACAAGGGTGTCATCGCATTCACTCATTCTGCTGCACCACTTAACCTGATCCAGATCAAGGTGGTCGATACGGCGTATCCACTACGAGGCGAACCGCAGATTCAGCGGCAGCACGGAACAGATACCCTGCCCCCTGTCAGGCCAGCGCGGATGCCGCTCTGTTCTGCGTCCTGAGTGCTGCGCCGGATAATCCGGTCACATGTCCTCCGGGTAACCGCTCATTGCAGCTGAATGGTCGCCTGATCAGGGTGCCGGATGCCAGTCTGCTGGCTGGTATTGGCATTCTGCTGGCGACGCGGCATTATGTCCATAACCTGTTTCCTCAGACGGCTATCCTGCGCACCTTAGGCATGACCCGCCGCCCAGGTACTTCGGTGCCGAAACTGCCGGGTCTGGTCAGCCTCGCCGGTACCGGTGTCGACCTGACATCTGGCTACCAGCCATCGCTGCCCCCGATGGTGTCGGCGTAACGCGTTAATTCAGAGACCAGCGATGCAGATAACAAAACAGCAGTTAGGTGACGCCGTACAGCACCGCATCATTTCATCTGAGCAGGCGGCGGCCCTGTATGATTTTCTGACAGTGCAGTCTCAGGATATGCCGAAATTCAGTTTCACGCATGTCCTTTATTATGCTGGTGGGCTGATCGCGATTGGCGCGATGACGCTGTTTATGAATCTCGGCTGGGAATCCTTCGGGGGTGCCGGTATCGTATCAATCGCAGTACTGTATGCTGCCATTGGCCTGAAGATCACACATACCTTGTCAGCCAGAAATCTGGTTATTCCGGCTGGCATTTGTGCAACATTTGTCGTTTGTCTGACCCCGTTGGCGATTTATGGCCTGCAGCAATGGTTGGGTGTCTGGCCGGATGACAGTGTTTACCGGGACTATCACAGACATATCCGCTGGCACTGGCTATATATGGAGCTTGGTACCTTAGTCGTGGGGGCTATAATGATCTGGTGGTACCAGTATCCCTTTCTGGTGATGCCGGTTGCCGTCACGCTCTGGTATATGACGATGGATATTGCAGCCATGCTTGCAGGTGGCGATATCACATGGGAACTCAGAACATCCGTATCGTTATATACCGGCCTGCTGCTGATCGGTCTCGCTGTTCTGGTGGATCTCCGGTCCCGGTATCAGGCTGACTACGCATTCTGGATTTATCTGGCTGGTGTGCTCGCATTCTGGGGTGCCTTGTCTTTACAAACCTCTGATAGCGAACTGGCAAAATTCATGTATTTCTGTATCAATCTCGCGATGACAGGCACCGGTGTGCTGCTGACCCGCAGGGTCTTCGTGGTGTTCGGCGCACTTGGCAGTTGTGGTTATCTTGGCTATCTGGCATCCGATGTGTTCAGCGATAGCTGGTTATTTCCGGTTACACTGACGGCCATCGGGCTGGGTACCATTTATCTCGGCATTCTCTGGCAGAAGCACGAACAGACCATCACCCGCAAGACGAGGTTATTACTTCCTGTACCAGTCAGACAGCTGCTGGACGTAAGGACGGTATAGTATCTCTGCAGCATGCCGTTCAAACGCCAACGGCGTCATGTGACCTGCACCAGACTCTGATTATTTATACGCTATATGTTATCTCCATTTTCACCGTTATTACCGGATCAGAACCGCCCGTCAGTCACCTGGGGTGCAGCACAGGGTACCCTGCTGCATCTGGCACTGGCGCAGGCTGCGCAGTGTCATCCCGGACCGGTGCTGCTGGTCACAGCAGATGTGCAGCATGCGGGTCAGATTGCAGCAGAATTGCGTTTTTTTGCGCCGGATGATCTACCGATCATCCATTTTCCTGATTGGGAGACACTGCCTTACGATGTATTCTCGCCACTACCGGAACTGGTGTCAGAACGTCTGCTGACATTACATCAGCTACGCGGTTTACAGAACGGTATCGTGGTCGTGCCGGTCGCCACCCTGATGCAGCGGATTCTGCCACCCGGCTTTCTGGATGCGCACAGCCTGGTGCTGCGGACCGGGCAGACACTGGATTTTGATCTGTTCCGGCGGCGTCTGGAACAGGCCGGGTATCAATCGGTTGCGCAGGTGATGACGCATGGAGAGTTTGCTGTACGTGGCTCGCTGATTGATTTGTTTCCGATGGGCAGTGTCACACCCCTGCGGCTGGATCTGCTGGATGATGAACTGGATTCTATTCGCACTTTTGATCCGGAAACCCAGCGCACAGAACAGAAAATTGCGCAGATTACATTGTTACCGGCGCGTGAATTTCCGCTGGATAAGGCAGCAATCAGCCGGTTCCGGGCTGCCTGGCGCGAAACCTTCACCGGTGACCCGCAACGTAGTCTGATTTACCGGGATGTGAGCGCACAACAACTGCCCGGCGGGATTGAATATTATCTGCCGTTATTTCATTGTGAAACGGCAACCCTGCTGGATTATCTCCCAGCCCGGACACTCGTCTGTTATCCGCAGACACTGGCAGATGAGGCACAAGCGTATTTTGCCCAGGTGGATGCACGTTATCAGCAACGCTGTGCCGATATTGAACGGCCCCTGTTGCAGCCGGAGGCACTGTATCTGACGGCGACCGCCTTACAGGAGGGTCTCAGGCCGTTTGTACAATTGCAGCATCAGGCACAACCGATCGCACGCGACCAGAATTTTGCCCCGCAGGTACTGCCAGCTCTGGAATTGCAGTCACGCGCAGATGAACCCACCCAGGCATTGCGTCTGTTTTTAGCCGATCAGCCCGGGCGAGTATTGTTTGTTGCAGAAACTGCCGGACGGCGTGAGGCCCTGCTGGAAACGCTGCAACAGGCACAGGTACGACCTCAGCTGGTCGCAGACTGGGCTGATTTTCTGGCACAGGATGTGCCGCACTGCCTGACGGTGGCCTCGCTGGAGCAGGGACTATGGTTGGCTGAGCCAGGGATCGTGCTGATTCCGGAGGCGTTGTTGCTGGGTGAGCGGGTACGTCAGCACCGCCGCCAGCGCAAAGGACCGGATGCGGATCTGGTGATCCGCAATCTGGCCGAATTGCAGATCGGCTCACCCGTGGTACATGAAGCGCATGGGGTGGGTCGTTATCAGGGCCTGCAGGTGCTGGAAGTCGGTGAAGTGACCACTGAGTTTCTGACCCTGGAATATGCGCAGTCAGATAAGCTGTATGTGCCGGTCGCGGATCTGCACCTGATCAGCCGGTACACCGGTGCTTCAACAGAACATGCACCATTACATCGACTGGGCAGCAATCAGTGGGAAAAGGCGAAGCGCAAGGCCGCGCAGCGGGTGCATGACGTTGCCGCCGAGTTACTGGATATTTATGCGCGACGTGCCGCACGGGTCGGTCAGGCATTGCCGGAGTCAGGCACCGAATATCAGCAGTTTGCTGCAGCGTTTGAGTTTGAGGAGACACCGGATCAGGCAAAGACCATTCAGGCCGTCATGGCTGATATGACCGCAATCCAACCGATGGATCGGGTGGTGTGTGGTGATGTCGGGTTTGGTAAGACCGAAGTCGCGATGCGCGCCGCATTTCTGGCGGTGAACAGTGGCAAACAGGTTGCTGTGCTGGTGCCGACGACGCTGCTGGCACAACAACATTACGAAAACTTTGCGGACCGGTTTGCCGACTGGCCGGTGCGGGTCGGGAGCCTGTCACGCTTCCGCTCACAGAAAGACAGCGCGAAGGTGGCAAAGGAACTGGCAGACGGTACCCTGGATATTGTGATCGGTACCCACAAGCTATTGAATACCTGGATGCAGTTCAGCGATCTGGGACTGGTGATCATTGATGAAGAACACCGGTTTGGCGTACGCCATAAGGAACGACTGAAGGCACTGCGGGCAGAGGTTGATATCCTGACCATGACCGCTACACCGATCCCGCGTACCCTGAATATGGCGATGTCGGGGATGCGCGACCTGTCGATTATTGCCACGCCACCGGCAGCACGACATCCGATCAAGACGTTTATCACCGAGTGGAATGATGCCCGCGTCACTGAGGCCTGCCAGCGTGAGATTGGTCGTGGTGGTCAGGTCTATTTTTTACACAACAGCGTCGACACAATTGCCAGAACGGCAGACCGGATCACACAATTGATTCCGCAGGCCCGGGTGGAGTTTGCGCATGGTCAGATGCGGGAGCTGGAGCTGGAGCGGATCATGCGCGATTTTTATCATCAGCGTTTCCACATTCTGGTGTGTACCACCATCATTGAGAGCGGTATTGATGTACCAACCGCGAACACTATCATCATTGACCGGGCAGACAAGCTGGGTCTGGCGCAATTGCACCAGTTACGCGGACGGGTCGGGCGCTCGCATCATCGCGCCTATGCGTATCTGCTGACCCCACCGCCGAAGAGTATGACTGCCGACGCGCGTAAGCGCATTGATGCTATCGCCTCACTGGAAGATCTGGGTGCTGGCTTTACCCTGGCGACGCATGATATGGAAATTCGCGGGGCGGGTGAATTGCTTGGTGACGAACAAAGCGGCCAGATCCACGAGATCGGTTTCACTTTGTATACCGAGATGCTGGAACGCGCGGTGGCAGCCATTCGTTCCGGCGAACAGGCCGAGCTGACGGCACCACTGGAGCCGATATCACAGATTGATCTGCACATCCCGGCCCTGCTGCCGGATGATTATGTGCCGGACGTGCATCTGCGTCTGATTCAGTACAAACGGATTGCATCAGCACCGGATCATATCGCCCTGCGTGAGCTGAAGATTGAGATGATTGACCGGTTCGGACTATTGCCGGAGCCAGCACAGCATCTGCTGGATGTGACCGCACTGAAATTGCGCCTGGCCGGGCTGGGTATTCGTAAGATAGAGGCAGGACCACAGGGTGGGCGGCTGGTGTTTACTGATCAGCCACAAGTGGCGGGTGAACATCTGATTGCCCTGATCCAGTCACGTCCAGCTGACTTTAAGCTGGACGGTCCGACCAGACTACACTTCTATGCACAGATGGCAGAACCTGCCGAACGAGTTCGTGTAGTCACAGAATTGCTGGATTGTCTCGCCGGTAGCTGAGTTTCCGGTAACATTAAAATGGCGGAGAGGGTGGGATTCGAACCCACGGAGGGCGTTAACCCTCGACGGTTTTCAAGACCGTTGCATTCGACCGCTCTGCCACCTCTCCGGATACCAGAACACCTTCAAATCTTACATAAAATATCAGTGTGGCTCAAGGGGTGTGGTGTTTCAGGATTCCGGACGAAAAACGTCCACACGTGCTGGTGGCAGGTTACGCCAGATAACACGGCTGGCGATACAGGGCATCGCAATGCCACCGGCACGTGATGTCGGGCGCAGATCATAAGTGAAGCGAATGAACAGACCGGTGGGTGGCAGGTGTGTCTGTATCTGGTGCAGAATCGCCTGCACACTGCGCGGCGGTAAGGAGCGTAATGGCAGGCCGGAAACGATGGCTCGCAGCTTATGCTGGCGCCTGCCCAGCAGATCACCGAGGTGACAGGCATCGCCTGTGATGACTGCAATCCCGGGAAAACGATGGCGCAGATGAGCTGTCAGTCTGGGGGAGCGTTCAATTGCAATTAAGCGGTCAGGTGCCAGACCTGAGTGCAGTAAGGCGGCAGTAATGGTGCCGGTGCCGGCACCTAATTCGACCACATAGCCTGATTGACTGGTCGAATGTTGCAACTGTTGTGCCATCACACGAGCGAGGATGCGGGAACTGGGGCAGATAGCACCGACAGCTGCCGGATTACGGATCAGTTCACCGGTGAATGCCAGACGGGTGGATTTGTGAGACAGCAAAGCATCAAAAACACGGGATTTCCGGATGGCTTTAAGCATGAAAGGTGCTGTGTTCCGGGTTATGCAGCTGCACTACGTTGTGTGACAACCTCATCCACCAGGCCATATGCCCGGGCCTGTTCTGCGTTCATAAAGTTATCCCGATCTGTGTCCTGGCTGATAATGGCTAAATCCTGCCCGGTATGTTGTGCCAGAATCGTATTCAGACGTTCCCGAACAGACAGAATCTCGCGTGCATGAATCTCAATATCGGTGGCCTGACCCTGAAAGCCACCGAGCGGCTGATGTATCATCACCCGCGCATTCGGCAGCGCATAGCGCTTATTATCAGCACCTGCTGCGAGTAACACAGCACCCATGCTGGCCGCCTGACCGATGCAGGTGGTACTGATCGCAGGCTTCACGAACTGCATGGTGTCATATACGGCCAGTCCGGCAGTCACAGCCCCTCCGGGTGAATTGATATACAGGTGGATATCTTTATCCGGGTCTTCCGATTCTAAAAATAATAACTGGGCAACGATCAGGTTTGCCATATGATCCTCTACCGGACCGACACAGAATACCACGCGTTCCCTGAGCAGGCGCGAATAGATATCAAAGGCCCGCTCTCCACGTCCACTCTGTTCGACAACCATCGGTACCAGGCCGAGATTCTGCGGTGCATCAGCGAACTCAGGCATGCTCGGCATCCTGCTCATCTGCCGTTTCCTGTTCCGGTTTCTGTTGCTCCGGCGTGATGGGCTTGACTGATATGGCCTTAAGTTCAGCAAACGATAAGACTTCTGTTGTCACATCAACCTGAGCAAATATCCAGTCCACCAGCCGATGCTCAATGACCTGATCGCGCAACTGTTCGCGTACCTGCGGGTCGCGTAACGCTGAGGCGACCATTGCTGCCGGATCCTCATATTGTTGTGCATTGTGTTCAGCCCGGGCCTGCAGCTCGTCTTCGCTGACCTGAATATTCTGTTCCTTCAGCCACTGGGTCAGCAACAAAGACAGGTAGACCTGACGTTTTGCCTGTGTCGCAAAGGCTGCTGATGACATGTTGAACAGACTGCGCTGTTCATCCGGCAGCCGCAGACGATCCACCCACTGGTCACGTAGTGCCATAGCCTGCTGATTAACTGATACCTGCGGAATATCCAGTGGATTCACCTGCAACCACAGGTTAAATGCTTCTGTCTGGCGCAGTTCCTGCAGCTTGCCAGTCAGCTCAATATTGAGATTATCTGCAACTTCCCGGCGCAGGGTTGCTTCCGTGCCATCCTTAATACCGACAGACTGCATAAACGCTTCGTCCAGTGCTGGCAGATCCGGTTCTGTCACCTTCAGTACCCGGATGGTGTAATCTGCCGGTTGATCATCGTCATCGTCCGCGGCATCCGGAGTCGTGCTGATAGTACGTTCCTCATCAGCGACAGCACCGATTAAGCCCTCCTGCACTGCCTGCGGAAAATCCGGATCGTTACCCAGTCTGATCGACACATTCTTATTCTTGTCATGACTGTCGGGTTCTTCTGCAGCGACACTAGCAGAAAAATCAATATAGAGCGTATCGCCTGACTGAGCAGGTCGCTCCACGACTTTCTCTCCGGCGCGATGCCGACGCATATCCTGAATCGTGTGATCAACGTCTGCCGCAGTAATCTCACACTGCCGGTCCGTCAGCGTCTGGCCAGCCAGATCCTGCAATACCACCTCCGGAAAGACTTCCAGAATTGCTGTATAGCTCAGACCCCCGGCTTCTGCCGGATCGCGTTTTTCCAGCTTCGAAGGGCTGCTGGCTGGTTTCAGTGCTTCCTGCTCAATGGCTTCTTTGTAGCTGGACTCCATCAGATTAAGGCTGACTTCTTCCAGCACAGACTGATGAAAGCGCTGACGGATAATCCGCATGGGTACCTTACCTGGCCGGAAGCCAGGTAATCTGGCCTTCGGAGCCAGCTCTTCAAACTTCGCATTCACGGCTTCAGTCACAGGCTGTGCCGGAAGATCAACCAGCAGTCGACGTTCCAGACCTGCACCAGACTCCACAGAAACGCGCATCATACTCACTCCGGAAGAACAGACTAGGGCCTTGCCAGATCAGACTGACGAAGCAGAATGTGGTGCGAAAGGAGAGACTCGAACTCTCACGGGTTACCCCACTGGAACCTAAATCCAGCGCGTCTGCCAATTCCGCCACTTTCGCCAGAAACGACCACAGTTTCCCTGAAATCCGTCATTGTACAATACCAGATCAGTTTTGCACGTCTTTCAGTGAGGTGAGGGTGCGATTCAAACTGGTGTGGTACCTATTTCTTCCCAGAGGAGACGTACCAGACCGACAGAGACGACGGCATAACAGCGTAAATTCAGACCACTGCCCTTCTTCACCTGCAACTCTCCCGCATACTGAACTAACTGTGTTCGGGCCTCGGCAAAGGCCGCTGTAACGGGCGGCAGGTTGTGCGCATCCTGTATGCTGAGTTGCTGCACTGCTTCGCCTGTCTGCCCCACCTGCTTCAGGCTGACATACTTAAATTCGAGGATAAAATCAAAGATCGGATATTGCCGGGCATCCGGTCGGACGATCAGGGTCAGGTCGGCATAACCGTGACCTGCACGCTGTTCCGAATCGACTTCATACAGCAGATCATCAGCCACCAGAATCAGAAAGGCAGTCTTGATCGTCAGCTCGTTGACCTGCCGGTAGTCCCGGTTATCCAGTGCGGTGAAGGCGCGCTGCCGGACTAAATTACACACACCGGTTAAGTCTCCCTGCTGGAAGAATTCGTCTGCGACCGGTCGCACCTCCTCATTCCAGTCGAGTGTTGGTAACAGGCTGTCACGTAATTGTTCGATATACAGTTCTTTGATGACTAGGTTCGGAATGGTCAGCTTCAGTCGGCCCAGATGTGCTGTGCCCGCCAGCGTCAGTACGCCGAAGAAATACAGCAGCGACAGCATATACGCCTGATCTTTTTTGCCGTACAGCAGATCCTGAATACCAAAGCGTTGCACCAGGCTATTCAGGCTCAGAGGTCTGTTCTCCAGTGCGGTGCGGATCAGTTCCGGACCCTTCGGCAGGGTTGCGATATAGGCAATCTTGCCCCGATCCATCGCCAGATTCTCATCCAGCATATTGCCCGGATAGCAATGATAGCGATCGATATATTTCAGGAAATACAGGGTCAGGGTTGGATTATAGATACACTCCCCGGATTCATTATTCTGCACAAAACAATACCCATTGTAGAAGGTGCGCATCAGGCCAAGTGTTGCCTGTACCGGTGGCAGATCAGGTGATCCCTGTCGAGCAATATCTGTGAGCACCTGTTCGATCTCACTCTCAGTGAAGCCACACAGATCGTTGAACTCCGGGTTCAGAAAGATATTCTCGGCCACATTGTAGCCACTGGTCAGATCGCTCAGTACCATCGGCGAAACGCCAGTCATAAAGACACGATCCAGCCCATGACCACTGGCTGCAGCCTTCACCGCCTTGAACAGGGTCTTCAGCAGGCCTTCGCCCTGCAGCAGGCTTTCGTAGTGCGCCTTGCTGCGTTGCCGACTGCCCATCGCGATCTCATTCGCAAAGTTGTCGTATTCGTCGATGATCAGGTACAACTTGCGATCACTCTGTCTGACAGCACCCAGCAGGGAATCGAAGGAGGCTATCGCATCTTCCTTTATCGTGACAGGTTGCTGCAGATAGCCTGAGTAACGACTCGCACAGATTTCTATTGTGCCATTGATATGGTTGTACAGTGCTCGCTTTAAGTCCTCCAGATCGCCCTGAGAGGCGACCACAGAAAAATCCCACTTCAGGATAATATACTGGTTGTGCCACTCCGTTGGTGCCTGACCGATCGCCAGTCTGCCGAAGGTCTGTGCAAAGGCATCTGCCCGGGCCAGATCGTAATAGTGTTCCAGCATGGAGAGCAACAGGCTCTTGCCAAACCGGCGTGGCCGCAGGAACAACAATTGCTGGCCTGCGTCCTCTATGAGCGGAATCGCATCGGTACGATCAATGTAGAAGTAATTTCCCTGGATGATCTTGCCAAAGTCACTGATCCCGTAGGGGTATTTCATAGCAAACCTGGCAAGTAGTATGAGAGCATGAAAATATCTGACTACCACTCACCAGATTTAAAAATCTCCAAAACTTCTTTTTCACCTATATTAGGCATATTAAATTCCTTGGATTTTTCCAGCATTCTTCTGTAAGTTTCAATCATTGGCGCATGGCTATTTAAGTGATCATTCTGGCTGAAATACCGTTTTTGCTCAGTGAACATTTCTTGTGTATCAATCAAAAAAATAGCAAACTCCATGTATTCTGTTTCGTTGTTGCCGTCAAAACCATTAAAATAAGATAGATAATGGCCGTCAATAGCTTTGCTCTTCAATGACCTTTTTATACACTCAATATTTCCGTATAAAGTAAGAATGTCTAAGACGAATTGCCCCGCTTCTGAAGGCATGTTATCTGCAACTTTTTCATCAATCATGTAGTAAAGTCTTTCGTAGCCATTTTCTAATATGGTTGCCATATTATTATAATGATCAGCTTCATCTTCTTTGAGTTCCGATAAAATTTTGTACTGATTGATCAGAAATAATCTATCTTTTTTTGAGATGCTCATTTTTTAATTACTCCTGAGTTGATTTGTACGGAAACACACATTTGATTTGCTATCCTTGGTATATCACAGACACAGTTGTTCCTGCAGGAGCTGGTTGACCTGTTGCGGATTTGCCTTGCCTCTGGATTTTTTCATCACCTGGCCGACAAAAAAGCCGATCATCTTCGGTCTTTTGTCTGCCGCAGCTGCCTGGTAGTTGGCAACCTGTTGCGGGCTGGCGGCGATCACTTCATCCACCCAGGCTGCCAATGCTCCAGTATCTGTGACCTGTTGCAGCCCGCGTGCTGCAATCACTGCATCTGCAGATCCTTCGCCCTGCCACATTGCTGCAAACACCTGCTTTGCGATCTTGCCCGAAATGGTCTGATCCTGAACCCGGCATAACAGCCTGGCCATATCGTCCGCCGTAACAGGTGTCTCTGCCAGTGTCAGGCCCCCCTTGTTCAGAGCAGCACTGAACTCGCCCAGTACCCAGTTTGCTGCTAGGGTTGCGTCACCACAGGTTGCGGCTACGGATTCAAAAAAGTCTGCCAGCTCACGCTGGCTGGTCAGGCTGTTTGCGGTATACGCAGACAGGCCGAACGTTTGCTGGAAGCGCGCGGCACGTGCATCCGGCAGTTCCGGCATATCGGCGGTCGCTGCGGCGATAAAGTCTGCATCTATGCTGACCGGTAACAGATCCGGGTCGGGGAAATAACGATAATCATTCGCTTCTTCCTTCGAGCGCATACTGCGTGTTTCGTCTCGTTCGGCATCATACAGCCGGGTTTCCTGCACGACACGACCACCCGCTTCCAGAATATCAATCTGGCGCTCTGCCTCAAACTGTATCGCCTTATGCAGAAAACGGAACGAGTTCAGATTCTTCAGTTCGGTGCGGGTACCCATCTGTGTCTGACCGGTTGGCCGCACGGACACATTCGCATCACACCGGAAGCTGCCTTCCTGCAGATTGCCATCGCAGATGCCGATACAGGTCACAATCTGATGTATCTTACGTGCATACGCCACGGCTTCGTCGGCGGAGCGCATATCCGGTTCAGATACAATTTCCAGTAGCGGTGTGCCGGCCCGGTTCAGATCAATCCCGCTCATGCCACTGAATGCATCATGCAATGATTTACCCGCATCTTCTTCCAGGTGCGCACGGGTCACACCAACAGACCGGGTCATGCCTTCTACTGAGATCAGCGTAATAGTACCTCTGCCGACAACCGGTAGTTCATACTGACTGATTTGGTAGCCCTTCGGCAGGTCCGGATAAAAATAATGTTTGCGTGCAAAGACCGACTGAAGTGCAATCTCAGCACCAATCGCGCAACCGAAGCGCACCGCCATCTGCACCGCAGCCTGATTCAGCACCGGCAACACCCCGGGCATCCCCAGATCAATCAGGGCTGCCTGGGTATTCGGTGCTGCACCGAAGGTTGTGGCAGAGCCGGAAAAGATCTTGGATCGAGTGGCCAGCTGGGTGTGTATTTCCAGGCCGATCACAGTTTCCCATGGCATGATGATCACCTTGTGTGATGTCTTTTCCGCTTCGCTTTGATGGGGGTGCGATTCGAACTTCAGTGTTTTATTCAGGCAGGAGGGATACCCATCTCAAATTTCAGCAGGTTTTCCGGATCAACCTGAGCCTTGATTTTCTTCAACCGGTCCCAGGATGAGCCGTAATACCACTCAGTCGGCAGATCGCGATCCGCGAAGTTGATGAAGGCACCGCGACTGTAGTCCTGCAATCCTTCACGTACTTTGCTGACCCAGTTCAGTACCTGAGTTTCATCTACATCATTCTCCTCAAGCCACCATGCCTGAATCTGCAGCATATATGGACTATCGCGCCAGGGGTATGCAGTGCCTCCATCTGGCGCAATGGTGCCATGCCCTCCCATGCCGTGCCAGCTGAGGTACATATTCACACCCGGAATCTCAGCTTCACTATCCATGAGTTTTGCTGCCACCTGCACTATGTCATCCAGACAATCGGCTTTGGGAATGACTGAGCTGACTTTATGTGGCTCGGGCATTAATATGCAGGTTTGGCTCGGGGACTCTTTTGATCGTGCTCCGGGTTGCAATGCATAGCTTTGTGCCGGTAAAGGTTTGCCATCACAACCGCATGGTGCCGGCCCGGCATCCAGCATCAGTGCAATACGATGTCCGTCAGGATCGGAAAAATCATGTGGCGTATATTGACAGAGTTCTGGTTCATGCGGATGAGTGAGCGAGCTGAGTGCATTGATGCATTCTTCCTTCGTGCCATAAAATCGCCCGCCAACGATGAAAGACGGGTTTTTCTCATCATGTTTGTCACTATCTACCGCTGTCATCCTGGCAAAGGTATTCAGTTTCGGGTTATCTGTGCGTTGACACAGTGCGACCCAGGATCTGGCCACGTCCGCGCGTGCGCTTTTCCCCCAATGCAGGGTGAATGACGTGTAGCACTGCGGTGGTTGTTCCAGTTCAAACCGGAACCGGGTAATCACGCCGAAGTTACCACCACCCCCGCCACGAATCGCCCAGAACAGATCAACCGGATTAACTTCCGGACTCTTAGTACCCTGAGTCCACCCGTCTTTGTCAAGAGATACGATATCACCGTTGGGCAGTACCATCTCCACTTCGCGCAACTTGTCAGCGGTCAGTCCCAGATAACGGTAACTCATTCCCCAGCCCCCACCCTGAGTGAGTCCCCCGACACAAACTGTACCGCAGCCTCCGGTAGGCAGCAGTCTGTCATGGTATGCTAATGTATTGACAACCTGTTCCAGTCTTTGTCCACTGCCCACCCAGGCATGTTGCAGGTTTTCATCCAATTCAACCTTATTGATCTGGTCGAGTGATAGCACCACGCCGCCGTCATTGACACACATCGCCTCGTGATGATGCCCACCGGAACGGATAGACAAAGGTACTTTGTGTCCTTTTAACTTTCTGAATCCTTTAAGCCAGAAGCTGACATCTTCACGGTTTCTGCAATGTGCAATGACACAGGGGCACTTTTCTAACCGTTCGTTATGCACGAGTCGGTCGCAATCGTAGTACGTTAATCCGGGTTGGGTGATGATCATACCCTGACGACGGGCCTGGTTGACCAGTTCCTGAATAACTGAGTTATTAGTATTCATACAGTGTTTCCTGTTTGATGATTCCCGGAGGGCTGATTTCTCATGGTACGGGTGTCAATGTGGTGTGTAATGAACGCCCCGCCCCTGAGGGGCGGGGTGATGTACTCAGTTCGCTGTTGCTACCTCTGCTCTGACCCGCAGACAACCCTGACTCGCCTGGCAGCTTTCAGCAGTTTTACATGGTTGCTGTGTGTTACCTGAATCCTCTTTGGCTGTGAACTCTTTCACCATCCCTTGCTGAAAAACCAGTGCCATACTGGAGCCACCGTAGCTGAAGTAGCCGATCTCCTGGCCTTTCTCAACATGATCACCCGGGCGTACATTGATGGTGATTGAGGAGATTTCTGTGATACCGATCGGCAGGGCCGCTACCTTACCGATTGACGAATTTTCGATCACAATCAGACCACGTGTATTCACCATGGCCTCGTAACCCTGAGATTTCGTGCCGGCGGAGAGATCAAATCCTTCGGAGAGCAATTCGCTGAACATGAGACCGGGAATCACACGTGCTTCAAGTACTGTACCGCTGATCGGTGCATGCCAGCGATGATAATCTGATCCGGCAAGGAACGATTGCAATACATCCCCACCGATGAAGGATTCAGTGTAGGGGCTGCCGTTGAGCATGTCAGTCAAAGAATAATTCTGCCCCTTAGTCCAGAATGTGTCGCAGAGCTTGATGTCGCGGGCAATACGATAGACTGTCCCGTCGTTAGCGGAAACGATCACCTTGTCATCGTCTGGACCATCAAGCGGACGATAAGTATCAAGCTGATACTGGCGATGGAAAAAGTCGTTGAACGACGTAAAGCCCCAGTAAGGTTCATCTTTCTTCTGATAGTTTGCGCTCTGTTTAAGACACAATGTGCTTTGTGCATCTGTGGTCAACCAGCCATTGGCCTTGTCAGTCAGAACGTTGCGGGAGTCAGACGTGTCAAGATAAGTACACCAGGTCTGAAGAACAGCGGTCAGCAGGATATTAAACTGCTTGAGTTGAAACAGGGCAGCGCCGGAGGGCATGAACATCATAAACACAAACAAAGACGACATCGGAAACTGTCGTTGACCGTAGGGAGGTTCGTTGTATGCCGGTGCGCGCTGGATAACATAGTTGATAGCAGCCAGCCATTGGTCAACGGTCTGAAACCCCTGTCCCTCCTGCAGATAGCCCTGATCTTTAAGATAGGCGCGGTATTCAGCAATCATCTGACTGGCATACTGACGGGCAGTGCTATCGCTGGTGCCGCAATTCAAATATTGAGCCAGTGACTGTACCGGTGGCTTAAAAGGCTCCGGATTCTGACTGGTGACCTCAATAAGATGCTGTTGCCAGTCGACGATCTGCTGAATCTTTTCCTGATCGTCCTTGGAAAGCGTGGATTGGCAGGTCTGAGCAGCTACGCGCAGGACAGAAAGGTTCTCAATCATGGAAATCTCCGTTAGTTGATAATATAGTTCAGGATGATGGAAAGTAATTATTACTGGCTTTCATCCGGTTTCGCGAAACTCCCGATTATACAGGCAGGATGCCTTTCTGTGTTGCAGGTTATTCAGAAGACAAAGGGCTCAGGCTGCGGTGCCTGCTGTAATGGCACCAGCAACATCTCACACAGGTTCGTCGTCTGTATGGCACCGGAGGCCTGGCGGGTGTAGTGCTGTGCCTGCATCACCGGCGGTTCACCCACCACACAGAACAGACGACCGCCCGGTGCCAGCCAGGACAGAAATAATTCCGGCAGATCGGGTGTCGAGCCGGTCACAGCAATCGCATCAAAATGTCGTGGCGGCAGTTCGGCCTGAAAGATATCACCGGTAATCAGTTCAGCCTGATGCTGCGGGTCATAGTCACGTAACGCCGCAGCGGCTCGTGTACCCAGTTCAGGCACGATTTCGTAGCTGGTGACCTGACCGCCCAGTGCCAGCAGACAGGCGCACAGAAAGCCGCTGCTGGTACCCACTTCCAGCACCTTATCGCCGGGTTGTACCGCCAGGGCCTGTAACAGAATCGCTTCCTGCCTCGGGGTCATCATGCTATGCTGATCATCCAGCGGAATGGCGGTGTCGGCAAATGCCAGGTGCCGGTAGGCTTCCGGTACAAACTGTTCGCGTGGCACCTGACCCAGTACCCGCAGCACTGACTCGTCTGTGATATCACACGGACGAATCTGTTGTTCTATCATATTAAACCGGGCGGTTGCGGCATAATCAGCGGACATAAAGAACCTCTGGTGAGATCAGTAACGGGTTCGTTTCAGACTGTGCCGATGGTGCTGAAGTAAGGCAGCCAGCACAGCAGCAACAGGGCAAAGGTGCCCAGATCAGAGCATAGTCTGAGCCGGTGCACCGCACAGGCTGACGTGTCCTGTTCCAGCATGAAGATGCGATTCATCAGCGCATCCAGTAAAAGCACAAAACTCAGCAGCACCACCAGGCTGGGGATCACATAAGCACTGATCACGCCCCAGCCAACCGGTTCTGTCTCTGCCAGCCAGACCAGCGGGCAGCAGATGAGTGCGCAGGCGAGTAATAATCCGCGCAATGTGCCTAAACGTGTCAGAAAGTTCATTCTGTCAGCCTCTGTATCACCTTAATTCCGGGCAGATGTATGCGTATTGTATCCTTCAACGTCAACAGCATTCGTGCTCGTGTCCATCAGTTAGCCGCATTGTGCGCACAGTATGATCCGGACATCATCGGTCTGCAGGAGACCAAGGTGCAGGATGATGAGTTTCCGCAGGATAGTGTGGCAGAACTCGGCTACCAGGCCATCTTTCATGGCCAGAAGAGCCATTATGGCGTAGCAATTCTGTCGAAACAAGCCGCCAGTGCCGTGACCACCGGCCTGCCCGGTGACGCAGCTGATGCCCAGCGACGCCTGATCCGGGCAGACTTTCCGGGGGGGGCGGGTCGTGCCATCACCGTGATCAATGGTTATTTTCCACAGGGCGAACACCGTGGGCACGCGACCAAGTTTCCCCATAAGCGGACATTCTATGCGGGCCTGCACCAGCTATTGTGCGATCAGTATCAGCCTGATGATGCCATTGTGGTGCTGGGCGATATGAATATCGCCCCGCTGGAGCAGGATATCGGCATCGGCCCGGCGAATGCAAAGCGTTGGCTGCGCGATGGTAAATGCAGCTTTCTGCCGGAGGAGCGTGAGTGGTTGCAGCGTCTGTGCGACTGGGGACTGCAGGATACCTTCCGTACCCTCCATCCGGAGGTTGAGGATCAGTTCAGCTGGTTTGATTACCGTAGTAAAGGCTTTGCGCGCGAACCGAAACGCGGTCTGCGGATTGATCTGGTGCTGGCTACAACCGCATTGAATCGTCATGTCACGGACGCCGGTATTGCATATGATATCCGCGCGATGGATAAGCCTTCGGATCATGCGCCGGTCTGGGTCGATATTGAGGTTTGATGATTTCCGGGTATAATCCGCCGGTTGTATCGGGTACTGGCGCTATCTTCAGCGCTATTCATGGCACTGATCATTTATGCATGCCTTACAGATTCGACAATTAAGCAAGCAATACCCCAATGGCCTGCGCGCGCTGGACCAGATAGATCTGACAATTGAGTCCGGTGACTTTTTTGCGTTGCTCGGGCCGAATGGTGCTGGCAAATCCACGCTGATCGGCATCATCAGCTCATTGCTGAATAAATCCGGTGGTTCCGTTGAAATCTTCGGTCATAATCCGGATCAGGCACCGCAGGCGGCGAAGTCTCTGCTGGGCTTAGTGCCACAGGAATTTAATTTTAATGTGTTTGAGCCGGTATTAGCGATTGTGGTTAATCAGGCCGGTTATTATGGCATTCCGCGCTGCCGTGCCTTAGCGCGCGCCGAAACGGTTCTGAAACAACTCCATTTGTGGGACAAACGCCACCAGCAGGCACGCGACCTGTCCGGTGGGATGAAGCGTCGGCTGATGATCGCCCGCGCGCTGGTGCATCAGCCCCGTCTGTTGATTCTGGACGAGCCGACAGCCGGCGTGGACATTGAAATCCGGCGTTCCATGTGGGACTTTCTGCGTACGATCAATCAGCAGGGTACCACTATTATCTTAACGACACATTATCTGGAAGAAGCAGAAAATCTGTGTCGTCACATTGCGATCATCCATCAGGGGCGGATTGTGGAATGTGCGCCCATGGCTGATCTGCTGGGTCAGCTGACGCAGGAAACACTGGTGCTGGATACAGCGTCCACCCTGCACCAGGTGCCTGATCTGGATGGCTTTTCCCTACAGCAGGTCACTTCACACAGTCTGGAGGTGACAGTAGCGCGGCAGCAGGGGCTCAGTGCCTTATTTGCCGGACTGAAGCAGGCTGGTATTGAAGTGGTCAGCCTGCGCAACAAGCAGAACCGGCTGGAGCAGTTGATGCTGGATCGGGTGCAACAGCAGGTGGCGGCATGAGTTCACTGTACCGGATCGGATTTCAGACCATCCTGTTCAAGGAAATCAGGCGGTTCATGCTGATTGCGGTGCAGACGATTCTGCCGCCCGCCATTACCACGATATTGTATTTCATCATCTTCGGTCAGCTGATCGGGGAACAGCTGGGTGACATGGCAGGATTCCGCTATGTTGACTTTATCGTGCCTGGCCTGATCCTGATGGCCGTCATCTCCAACAGCTATGCCAATACGGTCTCCAGTTTTTATGGTAGTAAATTTCAGCGTTATATTGAAGAATTACTGATTTCTCCCCTGCCCAACTGGTTGATTCTGACCGGGTTTGTCGGTGGTGGTCTGGCGCGCGGTGTCATTGTCGGCGTGGTGGTTACCGGTGTCGCCCTGTTCTTCTCGGATATTCAGATTCATAGTTACAGCGTCACCTTCGCGGTGTTTATCCTGACTGCGATTCTGTTTTCTCTGGCTGGCTTTATCAATGCGGTGTATGCGAACACGTTTGATGATATTTCCATCATTCCGACCTTTGTCCTGACGCCACTCACCTACCTGGGGGGTGTATTTTATTCTATCAATCTGTTGCCGGCGTTCTGGCAACAGGTATCGCTGGCTAACCCGGTGCTGTATATGGTGAATGCGTTCCGTTATGGCCTGCTGGGTGTATCCGATATTTCACTGGTTGCTGCTTTCGGTATTATTCTTGCCTTTATCGCCGTATTAGCTGCTTATTCCCTTTATCTGTTACATAAAGGTGTCGGCATCAAAAGCTGAATGACACCTCTGAATGCATGTGAGAAACCCCGATATGTCTGAACTCATTATCGCAGGTTCCGAGCTGATGCTGCTGGGCATGGGCATTGTCTTTGTCTTTCTTTCCCTGCTGGTTATCACGTTACGTGGGATGAGTGCCCTCGCCCTCAGGATTGGTGGGGAAGCTGTCACAACATCAACATTGCCTCCGTCCCGCGAAGTCATCAGCCAGGCGGCTGCGCCTGTTGCGGTGATCAGTGCTGCCGTCGCGCATCATCGTGCCGCCCGGCGCATCTGAAGAGGATACCTTACCAATGAAACAGCAGAAACTGGCTATTACCGACGTCGTATTGCGGGATGCACACCAGTCGTTGTTTGCAACACGCCTGCGTCTGGATGACATGTTGCCAATCGCAGCAAAGCTGGATCAGGTGGGCTTCTGGTCGCTGGAAACTTGGGGTGGTGCGACATTTGACGCCTGCATCCGTTATCTGGGTGAAGATCCCTGGGAGCGGTTGCGGGCACTGAAGCAGGCGATGCCGGATACGCCGCAACAGATGTTGCTGCGTGGGCAGAATATTCTGGGCTACCGACACTATGCCGATGATGTGGTCACCCGGTTCGTGGAACGGGCAGCACAGAATGGCATGGACGTGTTTCGTATCTTTGATGCGATGAATGACCTGCGCAATCTGGAAACAGCAGTTAAGGCAACGCTGCAGGTTGATAAGCATGCACAGGGCACCCTGTCGTACACCGTCAGTCCGGTGCACGACCTGAATTACTGGCTCAATCTGGCACGTGGGCTGGAATCCATGGGGTGCCATTCCATCTGCATCAAGGATATGGCGGGTCTGCTGACCCCCCGCGTGGCTGAACAACTGGTCAGCGGGTTGAAACAGACTGTCGGACTGCCGATCACACTGCATTCGCATGCGACTACCGGGCTGAGTACCGCTGCTATCCTGAAGGCAGTAGAAGCGGGTATTGACATGGTGGATACGGCTATTTCGTCCATGTCGACCACCTATGGGCATACTTCTACTGAAACTGTCGTGGCGATGCTGCAAGGTACAGAGCGGGATACCGGGCTGGATCTGGCACTGCTGGAAGAGATTGCTGCTTATTTCCGGGTGGTGCGGAAAAAATACGCAAAATTTGAAGGTTCATTGCGGGGTACTGATTCACGTATTCTGGTGGCTCAGGTGCCGGGTGGTATGCTGACCAACATGGAAAACCAGCTCCGCGAACAGGGTGCTGAAGATCGTCTGGATGAGGTGTTACACGAAATTCCGCAGGTGCGCGAAGATCTGGGTTATCTGCCGCTGGTGACACCGACCTCCCAGATTGTCGGCACCCAGGCGGTGCTGAATGTGCTGACCGGCGAACGTTACCGGACGATTGCAAAAGAAACGGCTGGCGTATTACGCGGCGAATATGGTGCGACCCCGGCCCCCGTCAATAAGACCTTGCAGGCCCGTGTGCTGGATGATGGTCAGGAACCGATTACCTGTCGTCCGGCAGATCTGATTGCCAGCGAAACAGAGGCATTGACCAGAGAGTTTAACCGGCTGGTTGCAGAACACCAGTTGCGTGTGGCTGATGAGCCGACAGACGATATACTGACTTATGCGCTGTTTCCACAGGTTGGCCTGACATTCCTGCAGAACCGGGACAATCCGGCAGCCTTTGAGCCGGTACCCGGCACTGAATCTGAGCAGCCGCCAGCGGCGGCACCTGTTGTCGGGGCTGGCGGCACAGAGGCATATCAGATTACTGTAGATGGCCATACCTACCAGGTCACGGTAGCGTCAGGTGGAGATGTCACGCAGATTCAGCCTGACAGACCTGTAGCACCTGCAGGCACAACGCAAACCACAGTACAGGCCCCACTGGCCGGCCATATTGTCAGTCTGTCAGTCAGTCAGGGGCAGACCGTTCAGGCCGGTGATGTGGTGATGATTCTGGAAGCCATGAAGATGGAGACCGAAGTCCGGGCCTCTGTCGGCGGACAGGTACAAACCATTCTGGTGCAGGCCGGAGATAAGGTGCAGGTCGGTGATCCCCTGCTGATACTGAGCTGAACCGATGCTGGAAACCGGACTGAATACGTTATGGCAATCGATGGGGATTGCCAACCTGGCGTGGGATCAGGGACTGATGATCTGCGTCGGTGCCCTGCTCATTTATCTGGCAATCAGCAGAAAGTTTGAGCCATTGTTGTTACTGCCGATTGGATTTGGTTGCATACTGACCAATATACCGGTCGCCGGACTGGGTGAAAGTGCAGTCGGGCAGCTTCTGTCAGCTGCCGACCCGCAGCACCTGCTGGCTCTGGCGCAGCAACTGCAGGTTGACGTGAACCAGTTGGGTGCTGCCTGGCAGGAAGCCAGTCAGACTCAGGTGATGGCCGGCGAAGCACTGGCCTCCGGACTGGGATACAGTCCGGGTATGCTGCACAGATTTTATGATGTGGCGATCCTGTCTGGTATCGCGCCGCTGATGATCTTTATGGGTGTCGGTGCGCTCACTGATTTCAGCGCACTGATTGCGATGCCACGTACCCTGATACTGGGTGCAGCTGCCCAGTTTGGCATCTTTCTGACCCTGCTGGGTGCTCTGGTGCTGAATGTGCTGCCTGGTTTCGACTTTACCCTGGCAGATGCCTCAGCGATCGCAATTATCGGCGGTGCTGATGGTCCGACGGCAATTTTTTTAGCCTCTGCACTGGCACCTGATCTGCTGGGTGCGATTGCGGTCGCGGCCTATTCCTACATGGCGCTGGTGCCGATCATTCAGCCACCGATCATGCGGCTGCTGACCACACCGGCTGAACGCCGGATCGTCATGACCCAGCTGCGCCCGGTGAGTAAACTGGAAAAGATTTTATTTCCGCTGACGGTATTGTTATTATGTCTGCTGTTTCTGCCTTCGGCGGCACCACTGATCGGTATGCTGACCTTCGGTAATCTGCTGCGTGAAGCTGGTGTGGTGGAACGGTTGAGTAAGGCGGCGCAGAATGAAATCATCAATATTGTCACCATTATCTTAGGGCTGGCAGTCGGTTCTAAGTTACAGGCAGATAAATTTCTGAGTGTGGAAACACTCGGTATTCTCGCGCTCGGTGCATTTGCATTTGCGATTGGCACAGCTGCTGGTATCCTGATGGCGAAAGTGCTGAATAAGACCTCGGCAGAAGCGGTGAATCCGCTGATTGGTGCCGCCGGCGTGTCTGCCGTACCGATGGCGGCGCGTGTCGTCAATAAGGTCGGTCTGGAAGCGAATCCGCATAACTTTCTGCTGATGCATGCGATGGGTCCGAACGTCGCTGGGGTGATCGGCTCAGCAGTCGCTGCGGGCGTCTTACTCGCCTTAGTCGGACAATAACCTTTCTATGATTTTGTGGCTGGCGTAGCTCAGTAGGTAGAGCAGCTGATTTGTAATCAGCAGGTCACGGGTTCGATTCCTGTCGCCAGCTCCAGATTCCCCTCTTTATGTTTACCCTCCTCAGTCGATATCACACACTGATAGCGATCATCCTCCTTTCCTCTGGTCTGGTTGCGTGTGATGCGCAGGACCGCCCGACGATTTCTCTCTACCTGGCCACCCAGCGTAGCGATCTGGATCAGCTGGAACGTCATCTGCACTGGCGCAGTGACATCAACCAGCCTTTTCCTGATGGTCGCTATCCGCTGCATGTGGTGGCAGAACAGGGCAGAATCAGTTTACTGACTGCATTGCTGGAACATCAGGCAACACTGACAGTACGGGATTCCTCAGACCTGACACCAGTCGATTCAGCCATACTGCACGGGCATATTCAGGCAGCGGAATTATTACTGAATGCAGGTGCTGTGATAAACGCATCTGAACTGTTGTTGCTGGCAGCGCAGCAAGGCCTGCAGGACCGCGATATTGTGCGTTTTCTGATACAACAGGGCGCAGATCCGGAAACCACAGATCCGGCGGGTAACACGGCACTACTGATTGCGATTCAGCAGCACAACCACCGGCTGGTGGCCCATTTACTGTCACAGGGTGCCGATATGAACGTGCGCAATGCACAGGGCCAGAGTGCGCTGACACTCGCCCGGCAGCAGCATCTGCAAACGATACAGCGCAGTTTACGTCGTTATGGTGCGTATGAATGAATCACTGAAGTTACGCGCTTTTCCTTTGATCTCCGGTGCCTCCGGATGAGAGGGTGGGTGTTTCGTCCGGCTCTCTGGCCGACGCTCGGCTTTGTCGCATTATTCATCATACTACTGAACCTTGGCGACTGGCAGCTGGAGCGCGCCGCCGAAAAACAGGCACTGATCACGGCAAAACAGGTACGCCAGGCAGGGCCGCCGCTCATGCTGCACCAGATCCGCCCGGCACTGATACCGGACCGGTTCCGGTCAGCATTCGCAGAGGGCCAGTATCAGCCGGGACAGCAGTGGTTGCTGGATAACCGGCTGTATCAGGGACGTCCTGGTTATCACGTTTACAGCCTGTTCCGGCTGCGGGATGGTACGCACATACTGCTGAATCGCGGCTGGGTCAGCCAGGGCGCGTCACGCCAGACCCTGCCTGATCTGCCGCTGCCCACCGGACAGCACCAGATACGTGGTCATCTGGATACACCGGCAGCAGTCGGGCTGGTGTTGGCCGAACCTGACTGGGCTGATACTGCCGCAGAGCAGGTGGTGCCGAATCTGGATATTGCCGCACTGGCTGCGGCGCGGGGGCTGACGCTACCTGAACTGGCACTGGTCGTTGATTCCGGCCAGCCGGGTGCGCTGCAACATGACTGGCGGGCGATAGAAACGCTGACGCCAACAAAACATCAGGGCTATGCCGCACAGTGGTTTGCGCTGGCCCTGGCCCTGCTGATAATCTATCTCGGTGTGAACCTGAAACGGCGGGATACAAAACCTGACTGAGGGATAGCAGGTCAGACGTATGTCTGCATACATCAATTGAGGGTTTCCGGAGCCGGACTGGTTATCGGGATATCGTGTCCCATCCGGGCATTTTTGGTCGCCAGATAATCTACGTTATGCGCATTCTGCGGCGAGGTCATTTTTTCACGGATGACCTGGAGCCCGGCCTGTTCCAGTCCGCGCAGTTTATCCGGGTTGTTCGTCATCAGCTGCACCTGCTGCACACCCAGATCGCGCAGGATTGCCGCCGGCAGCTGATAAGTACGGGCATCCGCCGGTAAGCCGAGAACTTCATTCGCTTCTTCCGTATCCAGTCCCTGTGTCTGGTAGTGGTAAGCACGCATCTTGTTGCCGAGTCCGATACCACGTCCTTCGTCCCGCATGTACAGCAGGATGCCACCGCTGCCGGAGGCCGCTGCGTCCTGCATCCGGCGCAGAGCCTGTTCCAGTTGCTGGCCACAGTCACATTTGAGCGACCGGAACAGATCGCCGGTGAGACACTCGGAATGAATCCGGGTCAGGGTCGGCTGATCCGGATCAATCCGGCCAACGATGATCGCGACATGTTCCTTCCCCCGATGATCCATATAGACGTTAAAGTTCAGGGTGCCGTAGTCAGTCGGTACCGGCACGTCTTTCTGGATTGACATCCAGGGAACCCGGGCACTGGCATCTGCCTGCAGGTTTTGCCAGCGACGCAGCCGGGTTCTGATCACCATCAGCAATTCGCCCAACCGGTTTTCACCCTCGCCCCCGGCGGTAATGCCCCGGTCGGTGTCTGTGCGGTGGTGCAGCGGCGCATCTGCCGTGCTGAGTAAGAGCGCATTCAGATCATCGTTATATCTGAATTTGGCGTACAGTGCCTCCCGCAGGATATCTGCTCTGATCCGTTCCCAGTCAGTCCGGCGGGCTGCGGTTATGGCCCGGGCCAGCTGGCGCGCCGCCTGTGGTGTCAGTGCCTGGCGGATCCGTTCCTGATCCGCAGCCTGTACAAACTGCTGAGCCTGATAATAATGCTCAACGCTGTGCCAGTATTGTTGCTGCAGCTTCAGGCTTCTGGGATACAGATTACTCAGGGCAAAATAATCGCCCGGCTGGTCATTAAAGATAATCGGGTTCATCTGTGTTGCCGGATATAGCGCAGGACTCCCGCGATCGCGAGGATCAGCAGAGCGAGCGGGGCAAGCCAGAGCAGCGCGGTTGCCGCATTAAAGGGTGGGTCATACAGGACAAAGTTGCCATAACGTGCTGCCATGAAATCGGCGACCTGCTGACGGGTGTAGCCCTGCCGGACCAGTTCGTACGTCTTGCGGCGCATGTCCTGCGCCAGTTCAGCATTTGAATCTGCGATGTTCTGGTTCTGGCACACCAGGCAGCGCAGTTCCTGAATCAGATTGAGATACCGGTGTTCCTGTGTCTGGTTGCTGAACTGATACTGTTCCGTTGCCTGCGCCAGACTCAGGCTACTGCAGAGCAGGATCAGACGCAGCCAGAATGCAATGGGCATCGTATGCTACTGGTGGGTGAAATGAGGGGCAAACTGTTGTTGCCAGAGGGTGGGGTTCAGTGCGCCCTTGTGTCTGGCACGGATAATGCCGCCGACATCAATCAGGAAGGTTTCGGGCGCACCATACACGCCCCATTCAATTACCGCCTGGCTGTGCGGATCAAAGGCGACCTGAATAAACGGATTGCCCAGTTGTTGTAACATGCGCAGCGCATCCGCACGATTATCACGCCAGTTCAGTCCGACGATCGGGATGCCGCGTTCAGCCAGCTGAACCAGATACGCATGTTCGCGCCAGCATTCCGGACACCAGGTGCCCCAGACATTGAGTAACCAGGTCTGACCAAGGTAATCATCCGGACTGACCTGCTGCGTCTCATTCAGCAGGCCGGGCAGCGTAAAGTCAGGTGCTGGTCTGCCAATCTGGTTGCCGGGAATGTCACGCGGGTGATACTCGCCTGCATTCATCTGACTCAGCATCAGCCAGAAGAGCCCGGCGAGTGCCAGAAAGATGACGAGTGGCAGGAGGGTCTTTCTGAGCATGTCAGGGCGCGAACATTTCAGCCAGCGAGATCAACGCTGTCGCCCGGCCGGGCTGACCAGTCCCGCAGAATGTGTGCCGGAAAAGTCATGCCTGCGCTGTTACCAGTCTGTCGTAATGTTGCTTCCATAGCAGGGATACCTCTGGGTCAGGTTGAAAAGTTATGGCGATCCTATAGCTTTGCGGACGTTTTTGCCAGTACTACAGATCTGTTTATTAATCCTACAGACCCCAGATGCTGATGGTGCGATTATTCTGGTCAGCAGTGTCATGCCAGATTCTGTCATCCCACGACATCTCAATACGGCGATCAAAAATCAGCAGATGCGCTTCATCTGCGTCACACCACGTAGCATAGTCAGCGGTTTGTGGCAGGCCGTCTGCCAGAGTGGCTTCCAGTGAGCCATACCGGATCTTCAGTTCCAGCACGATCCGCTGACTTGCACCGTGCAAGCCTGCCTGTTCATCCACCGGCCATTCAATAAACAGATCCGTGCGCCTGCGCCCGAGGCCATATTCGCGGCTGATACGTCCACCGCCGTTCACGATCCGCTGCAGAAACGCTTGTAGTAGCAGCTGTGGCCCGGCCTCTTTGTATGTGAATTGCTCTATCCAGACATCACTATGTTCACGGAAGAATTGCTGGAAGGCCTGCAGTAGTCGGGACATGTCCAGCCGTCGTGCCGGGGTCAGATACCAGTGCTGCTGGTGCGTGATTCGTGTTTGTTTGGACCAGATAAGTTCGCGTGGAATTGTTTCCTGATAAATACGATTCGCGATCTGTGTTTCGGGTCTGATGGTGATGAGCCCCAGGTCAGCAACATATTGCATGTCATCCGTCGGAATATCTGATTTGTCATCTGCGCTGGACAGAATCGCTGAAATGACATGATGTACCCGGGGTTCCTGAAGTTTATCGGTCAGTTGATCCAGATGCGTGGCACGTGACTGAATCAGTTGTTCCCGGGCAGTCCGGTAATCTTCCAGTGTGATAGTGACAGAACGATCCCACAGCTGGCGCATTTCGGGTGCACGTGTCAGCTGGTAGCCGAGTGCATTCACCAGCCAGGGCTGGCCTTGGGTATCCGCCCACAATTCAGGATAGATGTCTGTTGCAAACTGCTGTCCGGTCGCTGCAGTATGTTGTTGCCAGAGGGCCTGTACTTCAGATTCATGCAGATCGCCAAGCCGTAATGCGGTCGCCCTGATATTAAATGCAGATCCACCGGTAATAATGTCTTTGCCCCGGGTATGCATGCGGTAATCCCGCACATCACGTATGCCACATAACACGACAGAACTCGGAAAGGCTGCCGGACGCTGGGTATAACCTGCACGAATCTGACGTAATACCGAAATCAGGGTATCACCGACCAACGCATCAATTTCATCCAGAAACAATACGCTGGGCTGAGTGGACTGCTGACACCAGTGTTGCAACATCGCATGCAGCAAAGAGGCTGGTGCATATCGCTGACGCTGTTGTGCCAGCCAGTCAGTCAGAAACTGATCCTGCAGATACACCTCAGCTGCAGATGCCACAGATTCAACAACCGCATCAATACCATGTTTCACATCCTCACGTGCGGCCTGTGCGCCTTCAATATTCGTATACAACGCCCGGTACACGCCTTGCTGATTCAGGTGATCCATCAGTGCCATTAAACAACTGGTCTTCCCGGTCTGGCGTGGCGCGTGCAGCACAAAATAGTTTTCTTCCTCCAGCAACATCATGATGTGCGTCATATCCATGCGCTGCAGCGGATCAATCAGATAATGTTTTCCCTGCCGGGATGGCCCGGTCCGGTTAAAAAACAATGGCATGGCAGATTCTCATGATGCCGGTGTCCTGACAGGTCAGCGGATTGTGCAGAAAGGATGTGAGGGTGCAGAGAGGGAAAATGCGGATGGAGCAATTCTGGCAGGGCAGATGGAGCGGTCCTGCGGCGTGTGTCGGATGGAGCGATACTGTATGGCGGAGAGTGAGGGATTCGAACCCTCGATGGAGCTGTTAACCCCATACTCCCTTAGCAGGGGAGCGCCTTCAGCCGCTCGGCCAACTCTCCGTTACGGGGTATCGTCTTCGACCGGCAATGATAACCGGTCTGAATGGGATAAGTCGAGTGTTTCTGCGTCAGAGTGCGATCGGGCAGCGGTAGTTGGCGGGGTATAAATCTCTTCCCGCTGTATTGGCAGATCACGAGGTGCCGTGATACCGTAACGAACCTGATTGCCCTTGATACCCAATGTGGTGATGCTGATATCATCACCAATCATCAGGCGCTCTCCGACGCGTCGCGTTAATATCAGCATAAGCCTGATTTCCTGCGGTTGACAGATGCAGGCGAAGTTTCGGGCTTCACCTGTATCAGCACCGGTGATACCGGATACTGACTTGTCGCAAGATTTTAGCAAACAGATCTGAAGCGATGCGTTAACCGGAAGTCATATTCTGCAGGTCTTTTCCTCCTGAGGTTGGGGGTCGGCATCCAGGCCGAATGCGGTATGTAGCGTACGCACCGCAAGTTCAGTATATTTTTCTTCGACCACCACAGAAATCTTGATTTCTGAGGTGGAAATCATCTGAATATTGATATTCTCCGCTGCCAGCGCAGCGAACATCTGGCTGGCAATCCCGGCATGAGACCGCATCCCGACACCAACCAGTGAAATCTTCACGATCCGGTCATCACCGCTCACCTGACGTGCCGACAGTTGTTGTGCCGTATGCTGCAGAATGTTGTGTGCCTTCGCATAATCGCCACGATGTACGGTGAAGGTAAAGTCAGTCGTGCCATCATGTGCGGTATTCTGCACAATCATATCCACTTCGACGTTCGCTTCACCAACCGGCCCCAGAATACGCTGCGCCACACCGGGCTGATCCGGTACACCCTGCACCGTCAGCTTCGCTTCATCCCGGTTAAATGCGATACCTGCGATCTTTGCCGCTTCCACCGGATTCTCCTCAAATGTGATCAGGGTGCCATCACTGGTGTCACTGAAGCTTGATAATACTCGCAGCGGCACGCGGAATTTGTGTGCAAACTCGACTGAACGGATTTGTAATACTCTGGAACCTGAGCTGGCCATCTCCAGCATTTCTTCGCAGGTGATCCGGGTCAGTCTGCGTGCCTGCGGCACCATCCGCGGATCAGTGGTGTAGACGCCATCCACATCGGTAAAGATCTGGCATTCGTCTGCCTGCAGTGCAGCAGCCATCGCCACTGCAGTGGTATCCGATCCACCACGTCCGAGGGTGGTGATATTCTGGTTTGCATCCATCCCCTGAAAACCGGCAATCACTACGACCCGACCAGCATTCAGGTCAGCAGCTACCTGAGCCTGCTCAATCTCCAGAATACGCGCCTTACCATGGGCATCGTCGGTCAGAATGCGCACTTGTGAACCGGTATAGGAACAGGCGGCACAGCCCAGTCTGGCGAGTGCCATGCTCAGCAATGCAATCGTGACCTGCTCACCGGTCGCCAGTAATACATCCAGCTCACGCAGCGGCGGTTCCGGACACACTGACTGCGCCAGCGCGGTCAGACGGTTGGTCTCGCCCGACATAGCGGAAACCACTACCACCACCTGGTTCCCGGCAGCATGGGCGCGTTGCACACGATGTGCCACAGCGGCGATGCGTTCCGGATCGCCGACCGAGGTGCCGCCATATTTCTGAACAATCAGTGCCATAAGTGATGAAGGAATATAGCTGTCAGAGGTTTATTATGCAAGGCCGGAGATTACTCAGATGGTTCAGGGCAGGACTCAGCAAACTGACATTCAGCCTGTGGACAGACCTTTTCGCGTCCGCGTCGTTTGGTGGCCTTGATCGTCAGAACTGGCCAGCTGCATTGCGGACAGGTCTCTGTGACTGGCTGATTCCAGACCGCATAGTCGCAGGTCGGATAGGTCGCACACGAATAAAAGGTCTTGCCGCGCCGTGATTTACGTTGTAATAATTCGCCGGTACTGCATTTCGGGCAGGTGACACCGGTTGCCTTCGGTTTTTCCAGCGGTTCAATATGGCGGCATGCCGGGTAGCCGGAACAACCGATGAACTTGCCATAACGCCCCTGTTTGTAGACCAGTTCAGCAGCACATTTCGGACAGTCGCGCCCGACCTGCTCCGGTTCAGCCTGTGCACTGGCTGCGTCTTCGTTCAGGTTGCGGGTATAGTCGCACTCAGGATAACCGGTACAACCGATAAACCGCCCGTTACGCCCCAACCGGATAGCGAGTATCTCGCCACATTTCGGACATTTTTCGTCGATCTTTTCCTGTGTGACGTCCGACCGGGTGACGTTCAGATCGGTATGTTGTACCCGCTCAATAAACGGCTGCCAGAATCGTTCCAGCAGGGGCACCCAGTCTTCTTCGCCCCGTGCGACTGCATCCAGATCATTTTCCAGCCGGGCAGTAAAGTCGTAATCAACATATTGCGTGAAGTGGCTGCTCAGGAAGCGATTGACCACCTGGCCAATATCGGTGGGCCGGAAACGCTTCTTTTCCAGCTCAGCATAATCGCGATCCTGCAGCGTACTGATGATAGAGGCATAGGTTGAGGGCCGTCCGATACCATGTTCTTCCAGCGTCTTCACCAGGCTCGCTTCACTGTAGCGCGGGGGCGGCTCAGTAAAATGTTGTTCCGGTCGGATGGCCAGCAACGGCAGGTATTCGCCTTCCTTCAGTACGGGTAACTGGCGATCATTGTCATCCTTCGGTTTCGCATCATCCGTCCCCTCCTGATACACCTGTATAAAGCCCGGGCTGGCAATCACTGAGCCATTAGCACGAAACAGATGACCTGCCCCGGCCTGCAGGTCAGCTGCAACCGTATCAATGGTCGCATGAATCATCTGACAGGCAAGGGTCCGCTTCCAGATCAGGCTGTACAGCTTCAGCTGCTCTGCCTTCAGATACGTCTTCAGATTGTCCGGCGTATGCACGACTGCAGTCGGTCGGATCGCCTCATGCGCTTCCTGCGCGTTTTTTGCCTTAGTACGATAACGGCGCGGTTGTGCCGGTATCTGGTCGGCACCATACGTCTGCGTGATATAGTCACGCAACTCGGTCACGGCTTCGTCTGACAGATTGACTGAGTCGGTGCGCATATAGGTGATCAGACCGACCGCACCTGAACCGATATCAACCCCTTCGTACAATTGTTGCGCAACACGCATCGTGCGTTGCGTAGTGAAGCCCAGCTTACGCGCAGCCTCCTGTTGTAGGGTAGAGGTGGTGAAGGGGGCTGTCGGGTTACGCTTCCGTTGTTTCTTAGTGACTTGCTGTACCAGCAGCCGACCCTGCGCCGCCTGAGTGATCGCGGCCTCAGCGGCTTCGGCCTGGTCCGCCTGAGTGATTGAGAACTGGCTGATCTGTTCACCAGCCAGCTGAATCAGTTTTGCACTGAACGGTTGTTCATCCTGCGCCGTATCTGCCGTAATCGTCCAGTATTCCTGCGGCTGAAACGCACTGATTTCCGCCTCTCGCTCGACGATCATACGGAGTGCCGGGCTCTGCACCCGTCCGGCAGACAGGCCGCGTCGCACCTTCTTCCACAGCAGGGGTGACAGGTTGAATCCGACCAGATAATCCAGTGCACGCCGGGCCTGCTGGGCATTGACCAGCTCCATCGACAATGCACGCGGATTGGCGACCGCATCCTGCACTGCCTTACGGGTTACCTCGTTGAATACGACCCGGTGTACTGTCTTGTCTCTGAGTTGTTTGCGTTCCTTCAGTAATTCATGCAGGTGCCACGAAATCGCCTCGCCTTCCCGATCCGGGTCAGTTGCCAGATACAGAGTGTCTGCCTTACTCAGTTTTTGTGCGATCGCCCGCACATGCCGGTCGTTGCGCTCAATCGCCTGGTAGCGCATCGCGAAGCCCTGAGCCGGATCAACCGCGCCCTCTTTCGGTATCAGATCACGCACATGGCCATACGAGGCCAGTACGTCAAAGTCAGTACCGAGGTATTTCTTGATCGTCTTCGCTTTTGCCGGAGATTCAACAATCACCAGATTCATGTATCGATTCTCTGTTCGGATGTGACGTCGGGGGTGCGCTGAAACAGGCCGCCCGGTGCGGATGATACCTGATTCTGCAGTTCCAGTAACAGCAGAATGGAAGACACTTCAGCCGCACTCATGCGGGTGCGCTGTACCAGCTGATCGGTTGAAACCGGATCAAAGCCCATCGCATCCAGCAAGGTCTGGTGCTCATCCGTCAACCTTGGTGCAGTCTCCGTGGCCGGTGCCGGCTGTTCCAGGCTCAGTGACAACTCGCTGAGTGCGGCACCCAGCTCTTCAATGATGTGCTCTGCGGTTTCGACCAGCTTGGCACCCTGGCGGATCAGACGATGGCAGCCACGCGCCAGTGGATTGTGAATAGAACCCGGTATCGCGAATACTTCACGTCCCAGCTCATTCGCCAGACGTGCGGTGATCAGTGAGCCGCTCTTCAGCGCAGCCTCAACCACCAGCACACCCAGCGACAATCCGGCAATGACCCGATTGCGGCGTGGAAAATGGTGGCGCAGCGGCTTTGTGCCCGGCAGGTATTCTGAGATCAGGGCACCCTGCTGCACAATCTGATGGGCCAGCTGATGATTACGTGCCGGATAGACCCGATCCAGTCCGGTACCGGTCACCGCAATAGTATTGCCTTGTACTGACAGGGCACCCTGATGAGCCGCTGTGTCAATGCCAAGTGCCAGACCGCTGGTGATCGCCATGCCGTGTTGTGCCAGATGGGCACAAAATTGTTTTGTGGTGGACAGACCACCCTGGCTGGCATGACGACTGCCGACGACTGCCAGTTGCGGTAAGTGTAATAAATCCGGATTGCCGTGGACAAATAAAACGGTAGGTGCGTCAGATAAACGACCCAACAGGGCAGGATACGCAGTCGTGTGGGTAATGGGGATCAGCTGGATTGCTTGTTGTTGTAACCAGTTCAGGTGGGCTTCTGCAGTCTTCCAGTCAGGATTCTTCGTGTAGGCACGAAATTGTTGATGTGCCTGTGCTGGCGGGGCGCGTAAGAGTTGTTGCGGATCGGGACACTCAGCCAATAGGGGGTTCAGTCTGGCCGGGCCGACCGGAGCCAGCAGCAGGGCCAGCCAGGCCAGGTCGTCCTGCTCGCTGAGCGAGGTCATTACCGAAGCCAGACTGTCTTGCCGCCGGATGCCTGATCCAGCCGGTCCAGATAATCCGTATGGGCTGCCAGATCATCTGCCGTCGGGATCATCAGTGGTAACGATGGATCAGGCCGGAGTCGACGAATGGTACCTGCCTGGCGGCTGTTGCGTTGCACCAGCTTCAGGCTTTTCTGGCCACTACTCATCGCCAGATAGACGTGTGCCAGAATTTCGGCATCCAGCAACGCGCCGTGTCGGGTGCGTTCGGTATTATCGACTCGATACCGGGCACACAGTGCATCCAGATTGTTACGTTGACCCGGATGACGGGCACGTGCCAGGGTCAGTGTATCCGTAATCGTCTGGCATAAGGTCGCCACCTGGTACGCCGTTGGTAATCGGGCAAATTCAGCATCCAGAAAGCCAACGTCAAACGGTGCATTGTGAATAATCACTTCTGTACCGCGCAGATAATCAGCCAGTGCCTCAGCGATATCCGCAAAACGCGGCTTGTCGCGCAGAAAGGCATCCGTGATGCCGTGTACCTTCGCAGCACCTTCTTCTATCTGACGATCCGGTTGCAGATAATGATGGAAGTTGTTGCCGGTCAGCCGGCGATCCATCAGTTCAACACAACCGATCTCTATCATCCGATGGCCCTGTTTCGGATTCAGTCCGGTTGTCTCGGTATCCAGAATGATCTGTCGCTCACTCATGCCATGATCTCTGCCGCACCCTGGCACGCAAGCCGGTCTGCCCGTTCGTTCCCCGGGTGCCCGGCATGTCCCTTCACCCAGACCCAGTCAATCCGGTGGCGCACACAGGCCTGATCCAGTTGTTGCCACAGATCAACATTTTTAACCGGCTTTTTCTGGCTGGTACGCCAGCCATTCTGTTTCCAGGTATGAATCCAGGTCGTGATCCCCTGTTTCACATAGCTGGAGTCGGTTGTCACCACCACATCACAGGCGCATTGCAGTGCCTCCAGCCCTTTGATCACGGCCAGCAGCTCCATTCGGTTGTTGGTCGTGTCCGGTTCACCGCCCCTGAGCGATTTTTCTGTTGTGCCATAGCGCAGCCAGGCACCCCAGCCACCCGGGCCGGGGTTGCCTTTACAGGCACCGTCGGTGAACAGTTCGACTTTACCCGTCATAACAACAGATTGATGCAGCCTGCGGTCAGAATTTCACCCCGAGGGTCAGATGGGTCGTAGTGTCACGTTTGTCATCCCGGTTATCGCTCAACACAGTGCTGAAATTATGGGTCAGCGACAGTGATACATTCTGGGTCAGCGCATAAGACAGGCTGGTATCCAGGCTGCCATAACGGAGGTCAGAATTCCCTTTCAGCATACCCGTATGATTCAGACTGAAGTGTTCGGTCAACTGGCCAGTGTATTCGTAAGATAGCAGGCCACCAACACCCTCAATGTCTGATGCTGAATCGGTAAAGTTGAAATTAAAATAGACCACACCAATACCCAGTTCCAGCTGATGTGCTGACTCGGCCAGTACCTTGCGAATATATCATATGCTGGCGGCCTTGCCTTCGTCCACCTTCAGATCGATGTCATGCAGATACGTCAGGCTGCCTCTGATATAACTTGGCTGGTCAAGAAAATAGTCCAGCTTGTAAGCCACAAGGTCTTTGTCCTTGCTCGTCTTCTCAGGCTTATTGTCTTCCTTGGTTTTTTGGTTATCCACTACAACCTTGAAGATATGCCGGAAGGGATGGCTGGCCTGGAAATCCTTATTGTGTTTCAGAGTCAGTGCGGCGTTGATATCTCTGGTCCTTTTTTCGCCAGTTGAATACTCAAAGCCCAGATTAAGGTCCCCGGTCCAGCCATAGGTATGATGTTCTGCCTGTACAGCACCGGACAATGCAGCACAGGCTGACAGAGCACACAGAGTTTTCTGCCACATTCTGGCATGAGATGCGGGATGAAATACTTCGTTTTTCATAAATTTACCTTAAAGTTTCAGTTGGTTACAGGTCAGGAGATAAGGTGTCAGAGGCACCTTTGAGATAAGTGCTTTGCACTTTACACAAAGTTCTTCTATTATCGCTGCTTTACTAAGTCGTGTGCAATACACCAGTTTGAGTCGCACCCATGTCTGATACGTTTGTCCATCTGCATGTTCATTCAGAATATTCGCTGCAGGACAGCATCGTGCGTATCCCGGCACTGGTGCAACAGGCCGCCGCCGCCGGTATGCCAGCGGTTGCTCTGACTGACCAAGGCAACCTGTTTGCGCTGGTACGCTTTTATCAGGCTGCACTCGCTGCCGGGATCAAGCCGATCGGTGGCGCCGAAATGTGGCTGCACAACCCGGATCAGCCGACCCGACCGTTCCGGCTGATCCTGCTGATCCGGAACGATACCGGATACCATCATCTGACCGATCTGATCTCACGCAGCTATCAGACCGGACAGCAGTACGGACAGCCACAGATCGAACCGGACTGGCTGACGCCGGAAAACTGCACCGGGCTGATCGCCCTGTCCGGGGGACACGAAGGCGATGTCGGCCAGGCACTGATCCGCAATCAGCATGATCTGGCTGTGCGCAGGTTGCAACACTGGCAGGCCCTGTTTGGCGACCGGTATGTACTGCAACTGGTACGTACCGGACGCGAACACGAAGAGGATTGTCTGCACGCCAGTATTGCCCTGGCCGCAGCACATCAGGTGCCAGTAGTGGCGACCAATGCGGTCTGCTTCATACAACCGGAGGCATTTCAGGCACACGAAGTCCGGGTCTGCATCCAGCAGAGCGACACGTTAAATAACCCGCAGCGCCCGCGCCAGTACAGTGCGGAACAATATCTGCGCACCCCGGAACAGATGCAGGACCAGTTCAGCGATATCCCGGTCGCGATACAAAACAGCGTCGTGATAGCACAACGCTGCAATCTGGTTCTGACTCTGGGACAGAACTACCTGCCGGACTTTCCTGTACCGGATGGTATGACGATAGCAGATTATCTGCGTACCGAGGCAGCACAAGGCCTGGAAAGACGCCTGCAACATCAGTTTGATCCGCAATCAGCAGACTACAGCACGCAACGCCAGCCGTATGATGAACGCCTGCAACGCGAGCTGGACGTCATCAACAATATGGGCTTTCCCGGTTATTTCCTGATTGTAGCGGACTTTATCCGCTGGGCGAAACAACACCAGGTACCGGTCGGCCCCGGACGTGGCTCCGGAGCCGGATCTCTGGTCGCGTATGCTCTGGATATCACCGATCTGGATCCACTGGCACTGGAGCTGCTATTTGAACGCTTCCTGAATCCGGAACGGATCTCCATGCCAGATTTCGATATCGATTTCTGCATGGACCAGCGCGATAGTGTGATTGAGTATGTCGCAGAGACCTATGGCCGCCAGGCAGTTGCACAGATCATCACATTCGGCTCTATGGCCGCTAAGGCCGTGGTACGTGATGTGGGTCGGGTCATGGGACATCCGTACGGTTTTACCGATCGGGTCGCCAGAATGATCCCACCCGATCTGGGTATCACCCTGACCCGGGCACTGGAAGACAGTGACGAACTGAAACAGGCGTATACCGAAGACGAAGAAATCACCCAGCTGGTCGACATGGCACTGGAACTGGAAGGACTCGCACGCAATGTCGGCAAACATGCCGGTGGTGTGGTCATCGCACCCGGCAGACTGACCGACTATACACCACTGTATTGCGAGCCGGATGGCAGTAATCTGGTCACCCAGTACGACAAAGACGATGTTGAACGGGTCGGCCTGGTCAAATTTGACTTTCTGGGCCTGCGCACCCTGACGATCATCGACCGGGCCCTGACCACGATCAATGACGAACGCACAAAACAAGATCAGACGCCTGTCCGGATAGAGGATATACCGCTGGACGACCCGCAGGCATTTGCCACGATCCGTCAGGCAGACACCACCGCGATCTTCCAGCTTGAATCACCCGGTATGAAACAACTGGTCGGCAAGTTACAACCGGATTGTTTTGACGACATCATCGCGCTGGTCGCACTCTTCCGCCCCGGCCCGCTGCAATCCGGCATGGTGGATAACTTCATCAACCGCAAACACCAGCGCGAACCGATTGCCTATCCGGATCCGCACTACCAGCACGATTGTCTGAAGCCGATTCTGGATTCCACCTACGGCATCATCCTGTATCAGGAACAGGTGATGCAGATTGCACAAATGATGGCGGGCTACACGCTGGGCGAGGCCGACCTGTTACGCCGCGCAATGGGCAAAAAAAAGCCTGCTGAAATGGCTAAACAGCGCAGCGTATTTGAACAGGGCGCGATCAGAAACGGCATTGACCCGACCCTCGCGATTAAAATCTTTGATCTGGTCGAAAAGTTCGCCGGATATGGCTTCAACAAATCACATTCCGCTGCCTATGCCCTGCTGTCTTACCAGACGCTCTGGCTGAAGACCCATTATCCGGCAGCCTTCATGGCTGCGGTACTGTCCGCCGATATGGACAATACCGACAAGGTGGTCACCCTGCTTGAGACCTGCCGCAACCTGAAACTCCGTATCATACCGCCGGACATCAACCGATCTGACTACCGCTTCACCACCGATGGTCAGGATGGGATCGTATACGGGCTGGGCGCGATCAGGGGCGTTGGCGAAGCGGCCATCACCGACCTGTTACAGACCCGCGCTGATCAGGGCACCTTTCGTGACCTGCTTGATTTTTGCTGTCGGCTCGACAGCAAAAAAGCTAACCGACGCGTGCTGGAAACCCTGATCCGCGCCGGGGCACTGGACACATTCGACGCAAACCGCGCCACGCTGGAATGCCAGCTGGATCTGGTACTGAAGGTTGCTGAACAACAGGCGCACAATGCCCGGACCGGGATACAGGACTTATTTGCTGCACCACAACAAGTGCCGGTCAGTCGCAGCCTGCTGCCCGCGCCCATTGAAGAATGGCCGGAACAACAACGCCTGCAGGGCGAAAAAGATACGCTCGGCCATTACCTCAGCGGACATCCGATGCAGGCCCATGCCACCCTGCTGCAGGGACTGATCGGACAACAGATCGGCGACCTGCGTCTGCCGCCGGACGTCGGCTACAAAAAAAAACGCGAAGACAAAAAAATCAGCATTGCCGGACAGGTGGTTGCCCTGCGTCGTCGCACCACCCAGCGCGGCCCGATGGCCTCAGTGTTGCTGGAAGATGCGACCGGACGGATAGAAATCACCCTGTTCAGCGAGCAGTATGAACAATATCAGCAACACCTGACACCAGACGCCGTACTGGTCGCCAGCGGCAGCCTGATCCATGACGACTATCGTGGCACCCTGGCGATCCGGGCGGATCAGATCCAGCCACTGGCAGACTATCGTACCGCCCGCACCCGGGGCATCACCCTGCGCCTGAACCATACAGACCCGACTGCTGCGCAAACACTGGCCGGACATCTCAGGCCACACCTCGGCGGCACCAGTCGACTGCAACTGCACTACCGGAATCATCAGGCAGAAGCCCGCCTGATCTGCGGCCAGGTCTGGCACCTGACAGCCAATGATGCCCTGCTCGAACAGCTGAGCAACTGGCTCGGAGACGAGACAGCCATCCAGCTTGACTATTGAGTCACTGGCAGAAACACATCAGTAGCTACGTTATCCGGGTATGGCTCTCCGAGGTACGCCGTAAACCCATCCGTGGGGGCTCGGCTGCGGCCATCCAGGCCGCAGACGCCCTCGGAGAGCCATACCCGGATAACGTCCTGCAGTGAGATGGCCCGGCCACCTTTGTGGCTACTTTCAGGATAACGCCGCGTCATTCCGCGCGAAGTCGCGGAATCCATAACCTAAGGTCAGAACGGCACATCATCGTCAAATCCGTTATTCGCTGCCGGAGGCTGCGGTGCCGCAGCAGGTGCGCCGCCAGGTGGTGTTGCCGGAGCCGGACGTGCCGCGAAGTCTGCACTACCGCCAGCACGGCTGTCCAGCATCTGCATATTGTCGGCAATCACTTCGGTCGTGTAGCGATCCTGACCCTGCTGATCCTGCCACTTGCGGGTCTGCAACCGCCCTTCAATATACACCTTACTGCCTTTTTTCAGATACTCCCCGGCAATCTCAGCTAGGCGGCGAAACATCGCCACCCGATGCCATTCAGTGCGCTCTACCGGCTCACCAGTCGTCTTATCCTTCCAGCTTTCAGAGGTGGCAACACTCACGTTGCACACAGCTGAACCGCTCGCCATATACCGGACTTCCGGGTCCTGTCCCAGATTGCCGATCAGAATCACTTTATTGATGCCTCTGGCCATAACAAAATCCTATATAATTCACTCCCGAATCCGGAACATGTGCCAATGCACGTCCGGATAACCGGAATCATACAGGACTCACCCCCGCAGCATAACCGGAAATACAGGCCATGCTGGATGCCTATCTGCCTATTCTGATCTTTATCGGCCTCGGCCTGTTTGTCGGCATCGCAGCGATCGGCATCGGCTTTGTGCTCTCGCCCAGCGCACCAAATGCCGCAAAGCGTTCAGCCTATGAATGCGGCTTTGCCGCATTTGAAGATGCCCGCATGAAGTTCGATGTGCGCTATTATCTGGTCGCCATCCTGTTCATCATCTTTGATCTGGAGATCGCCTTCCTGTTTCCCTGGGCCGTGGTACTGGATCAGATCGGCATGACCGGCTTCTGGGCGATGATGATCTTTTTAGGCATCCTGGTGGTCGGCTTTATCTACGAATGGAAAAAAGGGGCACTGGAATGGGAGTGAAGGGCGTCTTGGAACAGGGCTTTATCACCACGACTGCGGACAAGCTGATCAACTGGGCACAAACCGGTTCACTCTGGCCAATGACATTCGGACTGGCCTGTTGCGCAGTCGAAATGATGCATGCCGCTGCATCGCGGTATGATATGGACCGATTTGGTATCATATTCCGACCCAGCCCACGCCAGTCCGATGTGATGATCGTCGCTGGTACGCTGGTGAATAAGATGGCCCCGGCATTGCGCAAAGTGTATGACCAGATGCCGGAACCACGCTGGGTAATTTCGATGGGTTCGTGCGCAAATGGCGGCGGTTATTATCATTACTCATATTCAGTGGTACGCGGGTGTGACCGGATCGTGCCGGTTGATGTGTATGTACCCGGCTGCCCACCCACCGCCGAGGCATTGTTATACGGTATATTGCAGCTACAGAACAAAATCCGCCGAACCAATACGATAGCTCGCCCCGCAACTGAAGCCTGATTGATGAGTCGCGCACAACGTCTGGATCAACTCCGCACTACACTCAGCACGGAACTGACTGCTTATCCCGGTTGTCAGTGCGATCACGCCGCTGGTGAACTGACACTCACTGTGAATCGTACCGACCTGATTGCAGTCATGCAGATATTGCACGACCATCCGCAGATCGCGATGACCCAGTGTATGGATATCTGTGGTGTGGACTATGCCAGCTACGGCGAATCCGAATGGGTCACCCGCACTGCCGCCAACAGCGGCTTCGGGCGTGGTGTCACCCGCTCTGACCCGGAAGCCGATCCGGATCAACGCTTTGCCGTCGCATATCACCTGTTATCCCTGCAACATAATGTCCGGTTGCGGGTAAGATGCTGGCTGGATGCGACACAGCCAATCATCGACAGCGTGATCGGCATCTGGGCCTCCGCCAACTGGTTTGAACGCGAGGCATTCGACCTGTTTGGCATCCTGTTCAACGGACACCCGGACCTGCGACGCATTCTGACCGACTATGGCTTCATCGGACATCCATTCCGTAAAGACTTCCCGCTGATCGGGCAGGTAGAAATGCGGTATGACCCGGAACAAAAACGCGTCGTGTATGAGCCGGTCAGCATTGAACCGCGCACTCTGGTGCCGCGTGTGATCCGCGATGACGCACGCTATGCCGGGGGTGCAGCCTGAATGTCCGAAATACGCAACTATACAATCAATTTCGGCCCGCAACATCCGGCAGCACACGGCGTACTGCGCCTCGTGCTGGAGATGGACGGCGAAGTCATCGAACGCGCCGATCCGCATATCGGCCTGCTGCATCGCGGTACCGAAAAACTAGCCGAGAATAAACCGTACAATCAGTCGATCGGCTACATGGACCGGCTGGACTATGTGTCCATGATGTGCAATGAGCACGGCTATGTCCGTGCGATTGAACAACTACTCGACATCCGGGCGCCGGTGCGGGCACAATATATCCGCACCCTGTTTGACGAAATCACCCGCATCCTGAACCACCTGATGTGGCTCGGCACACATGCGCTGGATGTTGGTGCCATGACCGTATTCCTGTATTGTTTTCGCGAACGCGAAGACCTGATGGACTGTTACGAAGCTGTCTCCGGCGCACGGATGCATGCCACCTACTACCGCCCCGGTGGCGTGTATCGGGACCTGCCGGAACAGATGCCACAATTTCAGGCCGGGTGCTTCTGCAGCGAACAGGAAGCAAAAAAACGCAATACGGCGCGGCAGGGCTCACTGCTGGACTTTATCGAAGACTTCGCCAATCGCTTCCCGCAACTGGTGGACGAATACGAAACCCTGCTGACAGACAACCGCATCTGGAAACAACGTACCGTCGGTATCGGCGTGGTGAATCCGGAACGAGCACAACAGCTTGGCTTCAGCGGCCCGATGTTACGCGGCTCCGGAATTGCTTGGGATCTGCGCAAAAAACAACCCTACGCCGCCTATGCAGACGTTGATTTTGACATCCCGATCGGCACACAGGGTGATTGTTACGACCGCTATCTGGTGCGAGTACAGGAGCTACGCGAATCGACCCGCATCATCCAGCAATGCATCCGGTGGTTACGAGCCAATCCCGGCCCGGTGATGACTGAGGATCACAAAATCACACCGCCAAAACGAGCCACCATGAAGACCGACATGGAGGCCCTGATCCATCACTTCAAACTATTTACCGAAGGCTTCTGCCCGCCACCAGGTGAGGCCTACGCTGCGGTGGAGGCACCGAAGGGCGAATTCGGCGTGTATCTGATCTCAGATGGCGCAAACAAGCCATACCGGGTCAAGGTACGGGCACCGGGCTTTGCCCACCTGGCGGCAATGGACGAAATGGCACGCGGACACATGCTTTCCGACGTGGTGGCAATTATCGGCACTATGGATGTCGTATTTGGCGAAATTGACCGATAACCAAAGAGTTCAGCATACATGAGCCTGCGCAACGCGCCCATGCAGACCCCGGTGCCGCACCCGGACAAGACGAGCCTGTTCAGCCCGGACATATGCGCCGAAATTGACCGCTGGATTGCAAAATATCCACCCGAATGGCAACAATCAGCCTGCATGGCTGCACTGATGATCGTGCAGGAAGACAACGGCGGCCATCTGACCACCGAACTGATGGACAAGGTGGCAGATTATCTGGATATGCCACCGATTGCGGTATACGAGGTCGGCAGCTTCTATGCGATGTACGAACACAAGCCGGTTGGTCGACACAAGATCTGCCTGTGTACCAACATATCGTGCATGCTGAACGGTTCAGACGACATCTATCAGCACCTGCAACAACGCCTCGGGATCCGTTTTGGCGAAGTGACCGAAGACAGACAATTCAGCCTGAAGGAAGTCGAATGTCTCGGGGCCTGTTGCGGCGCGCCTATGATGCAGATCGGCAAAACCTATTATGAACACCTGACACCACAGCGAACAGATCAGATTCTGGACAGTCTGGAGGCCGCTGATGACGAATGAAGTGTGCTTCCGCACCCTGCACCAATCGGAGCCCTGGACTCTGGCGACCTATCGCGCAGCAGGTGGCTACCAGGCACTGGAACAAATCTTACGCGAACGCATACCGCAGGAACAGATCATAGAACGGGTCAAGCAGTCCGGACTGCGCGGACGTGGTGGTGCCGGATTTCCGACCGGACTGAAATGGGGCTTTATCAATCGCACTGCACCCGGTGAAAAATACATCGTGTGCAACTCAGACGAAGGCGAACCGGGCACCTGCAAAGATCGTGATATACTACGCTACAACCCACATGCCCTGATAGAAGGCATGATCATCGCAGGTTATGCGATCGGCGCGGCCACAGGCTACAACTACATCCGAGGCGAATTTCAGGAACCGTATGAACGGTTTGAGACAGCACTCGCCGAAGCACATACTGCAGGCTACCTAGGGCAGAATCTGCTAAAATCTGACTTCAGCTACGAACTGCACACCCACCTAGGTGCCGGAGCCTACATCTGTGGCGAAGAAACGGCACTGCTGGAATCACTGGAAGGCAAAAAAGGCCAGCCACGCTTCAAACCACCCTTCCCCGCAGTATTCGGGTTGTACGGTCGCCCGACTGTAATCAACAACACCGAAACCCTAGCCTCCATTCCGGACATTATTCGTCAGGGTGCCGACTGGTTCCGGGAGATCGGCGTCGAAAAAAGCGGCGGCCCGAAATTGTTTTCGGTCTCCGGCAACGTTAACAAGCCAGGCAACTTTGAAGTGCCACTCGGCACACCCTTTGCCGAACTACTCGAAATGGCAGGCGGTGTCCGCGACGGACGCCCACTGAAGGCAGTCATCCCGGGAGGCTCATCCGCACCCGTCCTGCCCGGTGAGATGATGCTGGATCTGACGATGGATTATGAGAGCATTGCAAATGCCGGATCCATGCTGGGTTCCGGTGCGGTAATCGTGATGGACGACACCAACTGTATGGTGAAGGTGCTGGACCGCATCTCCTACTTCTATTATGAAGAATCATGTGGGCAGTGCACACCCTGCCGCGAAGGCACCGGATGGATGCATCGTGTCGTACACCGCATAGAGAACGGACAGGGTAAATCAGAAGATCTGGAATTGCTGGATGATGTGGCAAAAAAAATCATGGGCCGCACCATCTGTGCACTCGGCGATGCAGCTGCCCTGCCTGTTGCCAGTTTTGTACAACACTTCCGAGACGAATTCAGCCACCATATTGAACACAAACGATGTATGGTGCAAGCTCCCTGAGACACTAAGTTAATGTCAGAAGTTGGGTACCCCCTGCTTTCAGCCAAGGATATTCCTGCAAATGAACGCCTGATCTTTGCACTGGATGTGCCCAGTGCAGATAAAGCCAGACAACTGGTGGATACACTGGGCGATAGCGTTAGCTTTTATAAGCTCGGGCTTGAGTTGTTCATGGCCGGTGGTTACTTTGAACTGATCGAATGGCTCAGCCAGCGTGGCAAAAAAGTCTTTGCTGACCTCAAATTCTACGATGTGCCACAGACCGTCGAATCTGCGGTACGACAACTCGCTCAACACGAAGGGGTTACCTTTGCGACTGTGCATGCTGCCGACAGTCTGCTGACTGCAGCGTGTAGCGTCAAACAACACCTCAACATTCTGGCAGTCACCGCACTGACCAGCCTGGATCAGGGTGATCTGAATGACCTAGGCTTCCAGGCAGACATCAAACAAGTCGTATTATCCCGCGCAAAACGTGCACTGCAACTCGGTTGTGATGGTGTCATCTCATCCGGACTGGAGGCACCCGAGCTCAGACAACAACTGGGTGAACAACTGCTTATTGTGACGCCCGGCATCCGTCCGGTGCACAACACAGACGACCAGAAAAGAACCGTAAATATCGAACAGGCCTTCCGCAGCGGTGCCGACTATATCGTCGTCGGCAGACCCATCAGAGATCATCACGGCTTTGACACACCTCGCGCTGCTGCGCTATCTGTTCAGCAACGCATCAAGGCCTTGTTCCCTATACGCTGATACTTGGAGATCCGCTTGGCGCGTACTGCTCAGATAGAGCGAAATACCAAAGAAACACAGATTCAGGTCGAAATCAATCTGGATGGTGACGGGCAAGCAGAACTCAATACAGGCTTGCCGTTTCTGGAGCATATGCTGGACCAGATCGCACGGCACGGGCTGATTGACCTGCACATCCGGGCGCAAGGCGATTTGCACATAGATGCGCACCACACAGTCGAAGATATCGGCATCACGCTGGGCCAGGCCATCGCGCAGGCAGTTGGCAACAAACAAGGCATCCAGCGCTATGGACATGCTTACGTGCCACTGGATGAAGCTCTATCCCGTGTGGTACTGGACCTGTCCGGACGCCCCGGACTCAGCATGCAGGTCGAATTTGTCCGTAGCCATATCGGCGATTTCGACGTTGACCTGTTCCACGAATTCTTTCAGGGATTAGTCAACCACGCGCAGATCACCTGTCATATAGACAACCTGCGCGGCGCGAATGTACACCACCAAGCCGAAACAATCTTCAAGGCATTCGGCCGGGCACTGCGCTACGCCATCACCACAGATCCCCGGCAGGCAGGACAAATCCCTTCAACCAAGGGCTGTTTGTGAGCCAGACGATAGCTATAATAAATTATGGCATGGGAAACTTGCATTCTGTGCAGAAAGCACTAGAATATGCGGCCCCGAATGATCAGGTGATCGTCACTGCAAAACCCGATCAGATCAATACAGCAGATCGCGTGGTATTCCCTGGTCAGGGCGCGGCCCGCGACTGTATGGCGGCGATTGGGCGGCATCAACTGATGACTGTCATCCGGCAAGCTGCACAGGAAAAACCTTTCCTCGGTATCTGCATGGGATTACAGGTGCTGCTGACTCATTCAACAGAAAATCAGGGAACGTCCCTGCTGGACCTGTACCCAGGTCAGGTCAGACGATTCCGACCCGTTACACCTGAAACAAAGATCCCGCATATGGGCTGGAATCAGGTAGACATTATCCGGGAACACCCATTGTGGGCAAACATCGCGACAGGTGACCGGTTTTATTTTGTCCACAGCTATTACATACAGCCGGATGACCCTGATGTCATCATTGCAACAACCGAATACAGCCTGACATTCGCGTCAGCCATTGCCACCGGCACCTTGTTTGCCTGCCAGTTTCATCCCGAAAAAAGTGCAGATGCCGGATTACAGCTGCTACGTAATTTTATATCCTGGCATCCCAGCAGACATCAGGCTCGGACACCATGATACTGATTCCGGCAATTGATCTGAAAGACGGTGCATGCGTCCGGTTACGCCAGGGGCGGATGGAAGACGATACCCGATTTTCAGATAACCCGGTTGCCATGGCCGATCGGTGGGTGAATGCTGGAGCACATCGACTACATCTGGTAGACCTGAACGGTGCATTTGCCGGAAGACCGGTGAACCACACCGTGATCGCTGACATCTGCTCGGCCCACCCGGAACTACCCATCCAACTGGGTGGCGGCATCCGGGACGAACACACGATAGAGACCTATCTTAAGCTCGGCATCCGATATTGCATTCTGGGCACCCGCGCAGTACAAGAGCCTGACTTTGTCGCCCGCGTCTGTCGCGCCTTTCCGGGACAGATCATCGCCGGATTAGACGCGAAGGCTGGACAGGTCGCGATCAACGGCTGGGCAGAAACCACGCCTCATACCGTCAACGAGCTGGCACAAGAGTTTGCTGAGATGGGCATCAGTGCGATCATCTACACAGATATCGGTCGGGATGGTATGCTGCAAGGAGTGAATGTTGAAGCAACCGCCGTTCTGGCACAAACCATACAGACCCCCGTTATAGCGTCGGGCGGCATCACCAATCTGGAAGACATCCGGGCACTATGTGCACCAGAACATCGGATCATGGGAGCAATTACCGGACGCGCCATCTACGAAGGTACACTGGATTTTGCGGCAGGACAACGCCTTGCTGATCAACACCACAGCTCATCCTGATGCTGGCAAAGCGGATCATACCCTGCCTGGATGTTGATCAGGGACGTGTGGTCAAGGGTGTTAAATTTATTGATATCCGCGATGCCGGCGATCCGGTAGCGATTGCACAACGGTACAATACAGAAGGTGCGGACGAAATCACCTTTCTGGATATCACTGCCAGCTCAGACCAGCGAGAAACGCTGATACCTGTGATAAAACAGATCGCAGCTGAAGTATTCATACCCCTCACAGTCGGTGGTGGCATCCGCAATCTGGAAGATGTACAGCGGATGCTGAATGCTGGCGCAGACAAAGTCGCAATCAATACAGCTGCTATCTTCGAACCCGCATTAGTACAACGAGCCGCCGAACGATTCGGTTCGCAATGTATTGTGGTTGCAATAGATGCAAAACAGGTGGATAATAACTGGGAAATCTTCACACATGGTGGACGAAAAGCCACAGGCATCAACGCAATTGCATGGGCCGAGCGTATGGCCTACTATGGTGCTGGCGAGATCCTACTGACCAGTATGGATCGGGATGGCACCCGAATTGGCTTTGATAACCGACTAACCCGGCGTATTGCGGACGCAGTGCCGATTCCGGTCATTGCATCCGGGGGTGTCGGCAACCTGAAACATCTGGCGGATGGTATTCAGCAAGGTGGTGCAGACGCCGTACTTGCTGCTTCCATCTTCCATTTCGGAGAATACCACATTACGCAGGCAAAACAATATCTGGCAGCACAAGACATTCCGATGCGGCTATGAGCCAGATACTAAAGAAGCTTAGTGATATACTAGAAGCTCGAAAACAGGCGGATCCGAATAGCTCTTATGTTGCTACCTTATATGCACAAGGCCTTGATAAGATACTACAAAAGATCGCCGAAGAAGCAACCGAAGTCGTAATCGCGGGCAAAAACAAACAAGCAGATCAGATTATCCATGAAACTGCAGATCTGTGGTTCCATAGCCTGATACTTCTGGCACAACAAGGACTGCATTCGGAACAGGTACTGGCAGAACTCTCTCTTCGGTTCGGTGAATCTGGTCTGAATGAAAAGGCAACCCGCACAAAATAGCAGGGAAATATAGCGATGGGCGTAAGTGGTATTAGTATCTGGCAACTCGTTATCATACTAGGCATCGTCTTACTGTTATTCGGAAGCAAACGATTACGCCATCTGGGTAGCGATCTGGGAAATGCACTAAAGGGATTTAAACAAGCCATGAGTGATACTGGCCCGAAAACAAAGACAGAAGCGATTGAAGAACAGCCCGTAGCCAACACACAGACATCCTATACAGCAACTGAAAAAAAACCAACCTGATCAACCTCTGAAATGCTGGAATCAGGCCTGTTTGAACTACTAGTTATTGCTATAATTGCCCTGCTTGTAGTCGGGCCGGAAAAAATGCCGAGCCTTATACGAACAGTCGTCGGCTGGATACAGCGCACAAGGCGATTTATCAGCTCGGTGCAACAAGATATTGAACGGGACATTCAGACTGAAAAGATCCAACCATCGATGCACCAAGTGCCTGACGGACAGGATATCACTGAAAAAATCCAAGATACGATAACAACCACAAAAAACACGCTTGATACGATCAGATACAACAGCAAACTATAATGCCAGAAAAAAACAAAGTATCTGGTACATCATTTGTCAGTCACTTGGTAGAACTACGGCAACGTTTATTAAGAATCATATTGCTAGTCGCTGTCCTGATGCTCGGGTTATTCCCGTTTGCAAACACCCTGTATATCTTTGTGGCAGCACCACTGATCGCTGTATTACCAGCCGACACTTCCATGATTGCCACGCAGGTGGCATCGCCTTTTTTAACACCATTTAAGCTGTCGCTGGTTACCGCAATATTCGTTGCGATGCCCTATGTGCTTCATCAGATCTGGTTATTTATCGCGCCCGGGCTATACCACCGCGAACAACGCCTGACCCGACCGATACTGATCTCCAGCATCATTCTGTTCTATGCTGGCACTCTGTTTGCATATTTTGTTATATTTCCGCTGATATTCGCCTTTCTGACCGCAGCCGCACCGGATGGAATAGCAGTGATGACCGACATTAACCATTATCTGGATTTTGTCCTCACACTCTTCTTCGCCTTCGGACTGGCATTTGAGGTACCGGTTGCCACAGTTCTACTGGTGCTGATGGACGTTGCAACCACGCAGACACTAAAACGGAAACGGCCCTACATTATAGTCGGCGCATTTATACTGGGCATGTTACTGACGCCACCAGATGTCATATCGCAGACCCTGCTCGCGATACCGATCTGGTTATTGTTTGAGCTAGGTATCTTGACAGCAAATCTGGTGAAACAAAAAGCCAGCACCAATCAGATATCAGAAAACACTGAAATAACCTTAGACCATTCGTCACCCCACCGGAAACAAGCGTAAGATGCGACTCTGGCTCATCATCAGCGTTGGACTGTTATATGCCAGCACCAGTGTCGCCATCACATTAACCGATATTAAAAGACTGAGGCAGCAGTCGACTCACCAGACGACCCAATCTGTACTAGACCAATCCCGGGCAACTACACAAGGGATTCCTAAATCAGCTGGATCCACCAAGCCATTACCCATTTCACTCATTGAGCAGGATTATTCATTACGCGCCGGTCAGGTTCTGTATCAATTCGGTTACGACACTTTTCGCAGCCATACGCCCACCACAACATTGGATGGCAGTATCACCGAAAATTATCTATTGGGTATTGGCGATGAGCTGATCGTGACTCTGCAGGGTCACACAAAAAAAACATTCAGAGCCAAAGTAGATCGGGAAGGACGCATCCTCCTGCCTGGCTATTCACCAATCCGGGCGGCCAATCGACCCTTTAACGAGTTCCGAGACGAATTAAAAAATCGTATTGAAAGCGGAACAATTGGTACTGAAGTATATATTTCAGTCGGTGCGATCCGGATGATTTCGGTTGTTATTGCAGGGGAAGTGAACCAGCCGGGGCAATATCAACTGACAGCACTGAGCAGTGTCAGCGACGCCTTATTTATAGCCCGCGGAATCCGCAAGACCGGCAGTCTGCGTCACATTCGGATTCAGCGTGGCAGTGACATATTGAACTTTGATGCATATGATATGCTGCTGGGCTTGGGCTCAATGCAAAGCCCCCCGCTACAACATGGCGACAGAATCATTGTCCCTACAATCGGGAACACAGTTGCGGTCAGCGGCAGCGTCAAACGATCTGGTATCTTCGAACTGAAATACGCGAAACAACGTGGAAATAACCTGCCGCGTATTCTGAAATGGGCTGGAGGCCCACTGCGTAGCCGGGGCAACCGCTATCTACGCCAAGCCTTGGATAAATCAGGTCAGGAAGTGTATACCAGCCTGCACAAGCCGAAAACCGCGACACTGTATGCGGATGACATATTACAGGTAAGAGTTGGCAACCAACATCAAACCGGTAGTATTATCCTATCCGGCAATGTGCAGGTGCCTGGCAGACGATCGTTAAGTACTTATCCAACACTCAGAAAGCTATTAGGCAATCCATATCAGGCCCAAAAGATACTCAGCAAGCGCAGCTATCTACCATTTGCTGCCATCTGGACCACAGACTCTGAGACACAGGCACGTTATTTCCGTGCTATTAACCTGAAATCGGTCCTAAATGGACAGCAAGATTATCATTTCCGGGACGCCGATCAGCTTATTGTACTCAGCCATACAGACATTCAGTTTCCGATGTCTGCGGATGTGCAGAACATACTGGCTGGCGAACATGAGCATCAGGAACAACTTACTGATGCCACCGAAGCCAGTTCAGGGCAGAAAAAACTAAAACAAGGCAGCTCAACTCAGGACAAGCAGTGCCGCAGCCTGCAGGCATTGAAAGACACCTTGTCCGGAGAATCCGGACAACGATTTGCTAATGCAGTACGGATTGTAGACAATCGGCGTTGGCTCACGCAACGTGACTGTCCGGCGATCTATGAACAACGCCAAGAGCTGCTCAGCTTTATGCTGGAACATATGGTAATCCTGAACGGAGAGATACGACAGCCTGGCATTTATCCGGTTGCAAAAAGCACATTACTCAGCGACCTGATCAGCTTCACGGGCGGCGTTACCCAGAGTGCAGACCGACACAATATTGAGCTGAACCGGGAAGTATTTAACCTTGAGCGCACTCAATACCAACTCCAGAGACAAAAACTGAGTCTGGATGCCGCTCTAGCTACTGTCATCCAGTCTGGTGACAGCCTGAGGTTTAATCCTTACATCTCAAATCGGGGGCGTGGCGGTATCCTATTGGCAGGGGAGTTTAATCATCCTGGTATTTATACCCTATCACGAGGCGAAACCCTATCGCAAGTCATTGCACGCGCTGGCGGCCTGACACCGCAAGCCTATCCCTATGGTGCCGTACTGACCCGGGAACGTCTGAAGCGACAGGAAAAACGTCATTATGCGCGTACTGCACGCGACCTGCAGGATGCCAGCTTTGCTCTTCTGCACAAAAGAGATGGCGATGATAGTGCAGCTGCTATCTCTGCAATTGAAGGATTAGTGAAGGAACTGAAAGAAACACAGGCGGTCGGACGTATTGTCGTAGAGGCTGACCCTGCCATGTTAGCACTGAATCCCGATCTGGATACTTTACTGGAAGCAGGTGACACACTGTACATGCCGCAACGCAGCAATATCATCAGTGTCACCGGCGAAGTACTCAACCCTGGCGCATCTTCATTCATCCCGGGACGCAATGCTGACGACTACATCTCAAAGGCAGGTGGATTACGCCGTTATGCTGATGAAGAACGCGTGTTTGTAGTACTGCCAAACGGCGAAGCGCAACCGGTGATCAGCACGATGACACACTGGAACTATAGCCCAATCAAAATACCACCCGGTAGCACGATTGTAGTACCGAGGGATACTGTTCCATTCAATCTATACAACTTTACATACGACATCACCAGCATCTTTTCCAATCTAGCTATTTCAGCCGCAGCTATTGCCACCATCAATAACTAATGACACCCTGTACACAATTCATATTGTTGCGGTCAATGGAGTGATATCCGAGACTCAGCTGATGATTCATCAGTTATGATTTAGCGATAGCAGTTTCAATTTAACCACCCTCCTTTACCGGGTCTGCGCGAGGTGTCACTTTATCCCTCGTGAGATTTGGCGGCGTCCATACCCCAAAGACGTGACTTGAGGCATGGCAACAGCTTTGTTTTGCCTAGGTTCTCCCCGCATCTATCTATCATTCCATACTTTCCGTTGGTTCGCACGGCATAATAAGCTTCCTCAAATGGTTTGACAGCGTATCGAATACACTTTGCATATAGTCCTCTTCACCGTTACTTGGGAGCCTGCGGCCCTGACGCAACTCCGATCGCACACTCACGCCTGACGACGCCTACCCGAAACTATCGGCCATCGCTTCTCTCTCTCCATAACCCCGACAGCGTTTGACGCCGATTTAACTTCTTCAGCCCCAACCAGCAGTCGATGATGGTCTATTTCAGCATGATTCTGAAGTATTGCCCAAGGCATCCCCAAGCTAGTACTTCGTCATAACTTAATTTTAGGATGTACAGACTTGAGTTTGTATCGCGCATCATTCATCTGCATTTGCCAGTCAACACCCCGCTGACGGGTATTGATATCGGTTGACCATGCCGTGATTTTTTGTTGCAGGGTCGCCAACTCACCGATACGACGATCCTTCAGACACTGCCGGGTTAATGCGCTCGGTAGCGGGCCAGATGTGTTGTCCATGCAAATGTCAAGCTGAAAATTTCATATAGCATCTTGAAAAATCAGTACTTTTATTTGTGATTTCCAATTGATTTACGCAAAAATACATCTTTGATCCACTACCCCTTAACCGAGGCCGGTACACCTTATTGAGCTGATCCGAATCTCAACGAACTATCCATGCAAATACAGCCGCCGCCTGCAGCTAACCAAACATCTCACACACCGCATGTGGGTGACGAAATCAACCTACTGGAACTATGGCAAGCAGTATGGCAACGCAAACTCACATTGCTTACTACAACACTAATAGGCATTGTACTTGGCTTCAGTTACCTTATGACAGCCACACCAATATACCAAGCAGAAGTACTACTCTCACCCACAACCACGCAAAAAAGTAGCGGACAATTTGCATCATTTGCCAGTCAATACTCTGGGCTAGCTGATTTAGCGGGCGTTACATTACCTACACACAGCAGCCTGAACACTGCTATTGCAACACTGGAATCGCGCAGGTTCATTCAGTCTTTTATACAAAACCAAACGTTGAAACCATTACTTTTCCCCAAGCAGTGGGATGAACGTACTGTATCATGGAAAGAACACCCCAAACTAGGTAATAGTTGGTGGAATTCATGGATTCAAATCGGCGACAAAAACAAGCCCAAATTTGAGACTCCAGAACCTAGTTTAGAGCAGGCCTACAAAAAACTTAAAAGTGCTTTATCTGTGTCTTTTGATAAAAAGACCGGTTTAGTTAATTTACGCATTGACTGGTCGAAGCCGGAACTAACCGCGCAATGGGCCAATCAGCTAGTTACTCAAATCAATAAGGTACTTCGCGAACAAACTATCACAAAAGCTGAGAATAGCATTGATTATTTATACAACCAATTAAAAACTACCCAATTCGATGAACTCCGGGTGCTGTATGCTGAACTGATTCAAGAGCAAACCAAAAGCATCACTTTGGCTCAGGCAAACAAAGAGTATGCATTTGAAATACTAGATCCTGCTGTTGCACCTGAAAATCCGATAAAGCCTAAGCATCGCACAATTCTGTTACTCAGTGTGGTCATTGGACTAGTACTTGGTATCGTTACCGCGCTAACCAGCAATGCAATGCAAAGTCGTAAACGCAAAACAGCTCCTGCCAATGCACCTCAGAAACTATCTTTATAATTTGTGAGAAGCCAAAAAAAGCCACTGACATATTATCGCAGATCAGGTCTGGTATAAACAAACCATTTGAATCCGTGACTTCGTGAGATGAAAGGATTGCGAGTAGTGGTAGAAAAGTGTTGTCAGGCGTAAATGTTCCGTCCAAACTCCCTGTCGTTGATCAGTAAACCGATGACGGTATCCTGCATGATGTCAGACTTTGAGAAACAAATGGTTTTTCGGGCCAACCGCTTAATCCATGTTCGTAAGTTAAAGTTTTTCCTTTCAATTTTCTGAGTGTGGGATTTCCCGATGGGTATGCTGTTGTGTCTCCAGACAACGCTCATAAGTAGCCCGGTTGTCTGTGTCATAGTGCGCGATCTGAAAAGAAGCCAGCAACTTTTTCAGTGCTTTAAAGACCACCCCATCCTGATGTCTGCCAAAAACATAAGCCAGCATCGTATTTCTATGGCATACCATAGCCACCCGGGACGCCTCTTGTTGCCCACAAAAAACCATTGTTCGTCCACCTCAGCTTCCAGACGGCATTGACCTCCGCTCACGTCAAACCCGGCTGGTGTCCGCAGATGCAGGTAGATAGTCCAGATGAGATGCCACCAGCAATTCCCGATCTGCAATCAGGTTTGAAACGTCTGATGTAAAAAACTATGTTTCTTTACTGGAATGGATAAAAAAGAAGCAATTGATATAAATAACAGGACTCTATTTTGGTTTTATGACATAAATTTTCTCTTAATTTTGCAAGTTTTTATAAGCTTTTGTATTGACCGGCATAAAATGGCCGAAAGGTATTCTCTCCCCTCAATTCAGGAGCTTTGAATCTCTCCGGGTCTGATTCCCCGCAGCTTGCTGCGAAACATTGCTAAAAAT
>CAWUJM010000003.1:0-68114 GCA_963922685.1 uncultured Gammaproteobacteria bacterium
TCGCGGAATCCATGGCACCAGGGATCGGATTGGACAGATTGGCAGCCAATCAGAACGCCTGGTCGCAGAAGTGCTGCCGGAGCATGGGCCATCCTGGCAAAGTTTGCCATACCACGGTGTCATTCTGGTGGGAATAACCACGAGGGTGGTTGTGCCACCTGACTCACAGAGCGTTACCCGTCAGGGGCTGCGCCGAGGGCGTCTGCGGCCATGGATGGCCGCAGCCGAGCCCCCATGGACGGGTATTCCGGCGACCCTCGGCGCAGCCCCTGACGGGTAACGCCGAAACGAATTTTATGTGCCCCAGCTAATACGCTACATCAGTTTGAATCACACCCCGGCAACAAGCTGAGCGTATTACATACAATGGTATGAATTAATTGATAGATCGCCTGACTATGCACCACAGCCTTCATACCCTGACCTTCGACAATCGCTTTGCCCGGCTGCCAGACGATTTTCACACCCGGGTACAGCCGACCCCGCTGCCAGACCCGTATCTGATCAGTTACAGCCCGACTGTGGCTGACCTGCTGGCACTGAGCCCAGCAGTATTTGATCGGCCGGACACCCTGCAGATACTTGCCGGCAACCAGACCCTGCCAGCGATGCAACCCCTGGCCATGTTATACGCCGGGCATCAGTTCGGACATTATGTCCCACAACTGGGCGATGGTCGTGCCCTGCTGCTGGGCGAAGTCCGCACTGCCGGGCAACACCAGGCCTGGCACCTGAAGGGTGCTGGTGTCACACCCTATTCGCGCCATGCTGACGGACGTGCCGTACTGCGTTCCAGCATCCGCGAATACCTCGCCTCAGAGGCGATGGCTGGGCTCGGTATCCCGACTACCCGTGCGCTCAGCCTGGTCGGCAGCCCGCAACCGGTATATCGTGAACAACCTGAGACGGCTGCAACCGTACTGCGTCTGGCCCCCGGCTTTGTTCGCTTCGGCAATTTTGAAATATTTTATTACCGGCAACAACCGCAACACCTGAAGACACTCGCAGACTATGTCATCCGGCATGACTATCCGGCACTGGCCGGGCAGCCACAACCCTACCTGGCATTCCTGCAGACGGTGCTTAACCGCACCGCAGACCTGATCGCGGCCTGGCAACTGGTCGGTTTTGCGCATGGCGTCCTGAACACAGATAATATGTCGATACTGGGTCTGACGCTGGACTATGGTCCGTATGGTTTTCTGGATCAGTATGATCCGGACTTCATCTGCAACCACACAGATCAGACCGGACGCTATGCATTCAGTGCGCAACCTGACATTGGCCTGTGGAACCTGCACTGTCTGGCGCAGGCCCTGCTGCCGCTGCTGGGCCCGGAACCGGATGCCGCGGCAGAGCAGGCCAGGGCAGTCCTGCAGGCCTATACACCCAAGCTGCAACGTTGCTATGCCACAGGCATGCAGCACAAGCTGGGGCTTGTCACACACCAGACTGACGATGCGACACTCAGTGCCGATCTGCTGACCCTGCTGCACACACAACAGGTTGATTACACCTGCTTTTTTCGTCAGCTATCATACCTGACGCAGGCTCAGATGCAGCAGCCAGACACGCCCGTGCATCAACTCTGCCGCGAACCTGCTGCCTGTACGGCCTGGCTCACGCGCTACCGGCAGCGTCTGCAGGCCGAGCACAGCGATGACACCAGTCGCCAGATCCGGATGCAGCAACATAATCCGAAATATATTCTGCGCAACTATCTGGCACAGCAGGCAATCAGCCAGGCGGAACACGGTGACTTCAGTCTGATCAACCGGTTACTGATGGTGCTGACCAGTCCCTTTGCCGAACATCCGGTCGAAGACGCACTTGCCAGCCCGCCACCTGCCTGGGCCGGAGAAATCGTCGTCAGTTGTTCTTCATAGCACTGTCAGTATGACCTGATTTTTCTTCTGAAACGCTGATGGGGCTATTCAGGAAGATCGGCAAAAATAGTTTGTTTAACAGGTCTGTGTGTCACTACAGTCAATAAAGGATATGTATGTGGATTGAGCTGGCAGCACTCAGTGCAGGTGCGATTGGTTATGGTGTGCGGCGGCGGCATCGCCTGCTGCAGCCCGGCACTGAAAAATTACCGGCATCGCGTTTTCGTGTGCAGCAACTATGGCGTGATATCCGCGATGCGATACAGGCAACGGGTCGCAGGCAGCTACAGAGTGAGATTGATCCGGCGTTGCAGGCCCGGCTGGATAAGGAACAGCAGCGTGCGAAGCGTAATCAGAAGCTGTCTGTGGGTGCCATGGGAATTGCCGTTATCGGAATTTATGTCCCGGTGTTGAACCTGTTCGCGGCAGCTGCATTGATTTATCTGTCGCGTGAAACCTTTAAGCTCATCTGGAAGGATTTTCAGCGTGGTCATTACCTGAGTGTTTATCTGCTCGGATTGGTGGCAATGTTCGGTATGATTGTGACCAATCACATGGTGTTAGCCGCATTTACCGGTGTGATTGGTGGATTTTTCGCGCGTATCATCAACCGGCTGGAACAGGTTTCGCACCACCAGCTGATCAATGTGTTCGGCGATCAGCCAGAACAGATCTGGGTTCTGGCAAACGGGGTAGAGACGCAGATCCCGTTTCAGGAATTGCAGGTTGGTGATCAGGTCATTGTGCGTCCGGGTGAAGTCATCCCGATTGATGGCATTATCGGAGAGGGTGAAGGTCAGGTGGATCAGCATGTTCTGACCGGTGAGAGTCAGTCAGCAGAAAAAACACCTGGCGATGAAGTATTTGCAGCAACTCTGTTATTATCCGGTCGGTTACTGGTCAGGGTGCAGACCACCGGGAATGCGACTTTAGCAGCCAGGATTGGCGATGTTCTGAACCAGACCGAAAGTTATAAAGAAAAACTGACAACGCGCGGGCGAAAGATAGCGGATCGTTTTTTACCGGTTTCGATGGGCCTGAGTGCGATTACTCTGTCGATCTTAGGTCCCAATGCCGCGCTGGCTACGATGTGGGCAAAACCGGGTGGCATTATGGCACCACTGGGTTCACTCAGCGTGGTGAATTATCTGCAGATATTGTCACGGCATAACATCCTGGTGAAGGATGGTCGGATATTTGAACTGTTGCGGGATGTTGATACGGTCGTGTTTGACAAGACTGGCACCCTGACACTGGAACAACCGACAGTCAGTGATATTCAGGTCTGTGGTAACTATAGTACGACCGATGTGCTGCGTTATGCGGCGATTGCCGAACACCGCCAACCACATCCGGTCGCCAGGGCAATTCTGGCCAGGGCAGCCAATGAACAACTTGTTCTGCCGACACCGGATGCAGCACACTATAATCCGGGCTATGGCATACAGGTGCAGTGTGCCGGTGATCTGATTCAGGTTGGCAGTGCGCGCTTTCTGCAACAGGCGGAGATCATGCTGCCGGAGACATTGCAGAACTTACAGGCAGATGCTGATACGCAGGGTCACACACTGATCTGTGTTGCCGTCAACCAGGTACTGGCCGGGGTGCTGGTATTGCAGCCGACGATTCGTCCGGAGGCACACGAAGTGATCTCGTTTCTGCAGCAGCGTGACATACAGTTGTATATTATTTCAGGAGATCATGTCGGGCCGACCCGCAGTCTGGCAGAAGCACTGGGTATTCGGCATTATTTTGCAGATGTGCTGCCGGAGAATAAGGCAGATTATGTCAGACAGCTGAAGGAACAGGGGCACTTTGTGTGTTTCGTCGGCGATGGCATCAACGATGCGATTGCGTTGAAGACAGCACAGGTGTCTTTATCGTTGCGTGGTGCGTCAGGTGCAGCGACTGATACAGCTCAGGTTGTGATGATGGACGGTACCCTGCAGAAGATGCCGGAACTGTTCCGTCTGGCAGATGATTTTGAACAGACGATGCAGAAGAATCTGGCAATCAGCTTTATCCCTGGTATCTTTACGATTGCCGGGATTTATCTGCTGCATTTTGGTATAGCAGTCAGCATGGCACTGTTTTATCTGGCCTGCTTTGCAGGCCTGGGTAATATCTTATGGCCTCTGATCAAATATCAGGAAACTCCGCAGTTACCCCGGCCCTCACATCAGTCTGAGTCACCCCCTGTTGCAGAATGAGAATCAGATACTGATATGCCTGACAACATCTTCAAAATCCGGCTCTGGCTGAAATGATTTCCCTGTTTTTTTATTTCCAATTAATTTACGTAGAAGCACACTTCTGAATCACTACCAGTCGGCGGAATATTCATACTATGGCAAATCACCTTGAACAGGTGTATTTTCACGCCAGCCAGTTTCCGGACCGGGTCGCATACGAATATACACAGAGCTTTATCCAACGTTGTATTAATCATAAGTTTCATTACCATACCACACAACAAAGCCAACAATGGCTGCGCCTGCACGACGCCTATTCTCCGACGCAGCAAAGCCCGGATTATCACCGGGCTTACGAACAGTGCCTGCATGCAGCACTGGACTCACTCCGACAGGACCAGTTTGATTTAATCGGCCTGGGTTGTGGTGGCGGAGAAAAGGAGGTATTGCTACATAACCTGCTGGCTGACAGGCCGGTCTCAATGGTCAGTTATTACCCGGTAGATGTCAGTCATGCACTGGCTATTACAGCAGCCCGGAAAATGCGCCGGGAATACCCTGATTTATCTGTTCAGTCGATGGTATGCGATCTGCTGCATGCGGATGACCTGATCTCTTATATGCCGCGTGGTGGCGCAGCCCGCTTAATCACATTTTTCGGTATGATCCCCAATTTTACCCCTGCAACGATATTGCCTATACTGAATCAGTTTTTATCGCCGGGAGATCTGTTACTCTTCAGTGCCAATCTGACACCGGGTGACGATTATGCTCTGGGCATGAAATCTGTCTTACCACAATACAATAATACAGAGACCCGAACCTGGCTGATGAGTGTTTTACATGACGCAGGGATCAGCAACCGGGATGGTGATATCACCGTCACTATTGACAGTGACACGGCACAGCAGCCGGATATAACGCTGAAAAAGATCACGGCTTATTTCACGGTCAGGCAATCTGTCAGGCTGACCATAAATGGCCAGGTGATCCACTGGCAACCCAAAGAACGGGTGCAATTGTTCTTTTCTTACCGTTATACCACACCGCTGGTCAGGACATATCTGAATAAATACGGCATTGAGGTGCTGGATAACTGGGAATTTAATAATCAGGAAGAAGGACTGTATCTTTGCCGCAAGACCGGCAGTTAATAAATATGCAACGTATCCAGCACAGCCTTTACCTTAGCCACTTCATGGGTGCGCACTAAATCGGTTTTCCCCAGCGTTGCCAGAACAGCAAAGAATGGCTCTGCGGTTCTGACCTCTTCACCAAAATGCTCAAACGCATGCGGCAATGCCTGACAGACCGGAAACCCTAATTGACGCAGCCGGAACCCGGTCAGAAAGGTACGCATCTGGAACCGGATACGTTCATCACTATCCTGCAGGTTTTTATAATAAAATCCCAGACCGGCATCGATAAAGATTTTGCGAACACCGGCACTGGTCGCCATATCAATCTGCCGGGCAAAATAATCATACATCACCTGCACCGGATCGGAACTCAGAGCAACCGTATCCACATCCCGGACATTTCTGCCCTGCACAAAGCAGATAATCACCCCGGCATCATGCTCTGCCACCTGTTGATAAATTGCCTCTGAACCTGCTGAACCGGTCAGGTTAATCACAGCCGCACCCGCTTCCAGACAGACTCTGGCAACACCCGGATGATAAGTTTCCACTGAAGTTGCCACACCCTGCTGGTGCAGTGTTGTCAGCAAGGGCAGAATGTGGTCCTGCTGTTGTTCAGCAGAGGCCAGCTCAGCCTGCGGCAGAGTGGATTCAGCACCGATATCCACCAGATGTGCACCCTGCGCTTGCAGGGTCAGGCTGCGGCGTATGGCCTGCTCCGGGTTGACACACACACTTTCCCGATACCAGGAATCAGACGATAAATTGACCACGCCCATGATGGCTTGTGTACGATTGAAATCAACATACTGATCACCTATCGCAAAACTTTCAACACGGGCATCCCAGTCAGACTGGTATTGCTGGTAAATGTGATACAGTTCATCCAGCGTCAGCATAGACACGACTCCTGTCAGTCTGAATGCTACAGGTTCCAGGCACCGGCAACTTCCAGTACCTGCCCGGTAATATAATCAGCTTCCGGATCCGTAAGGAACCGGACCGCCCGGGTAATATCTGCCATACTGGCCGGTCTGCCAGCAGGCAGTTGAGGCAGTTCACCCTGCCAGTCAGGGTCATATTCAAACGAATTCTCGGCAATACCGGGTGCGACAACATTGACTGTGATGCCGTCTGCAATCAGTTCCTGTGCCAGCGATCGGGTATAGATAATGACACCATGCTTGGCAATGATATAAGCAGCATTATCGCCGCCCGGACGCAGATGTTGTGCACTGGCAGCACCAATATTGATGATACGTCCGGCCCCCGCTGCCTGTAAATGGCTGATGGCAGCTCGGGTAGTATAAAAAGTGGCATTCAGGTTAGAGTTCATAACCTCCTGCCATTGCTCAACAGTAGTGTCACTCGCCCGGCTGTGCACAAAGTTGCCGACGTTGTTGATCAGCACCGATAACCCACCCAGTGTATCCGCCGCCTGATCCACCAGATCCTGCGCTGCTGTCGGCTGCGTGATATCGGCTGACAGGGCCACTGCTCTGACCCCGAATGCTGCAGCCTGATCGCACACCGTCTGAGCAGATTCCGCACTATTGCGGTAATGCACAACCAGATCGTACCCCTGTTCTGCCAGAGCCAGGGCAAGCGCACGACCGATACCAACCGCAGCACCTGTCACCAAGGCCTGCTTCGGTGTACCTGGAGTATCGTCTGGTGCTGATTTAAAGAGACGGGACATCATGGTGACCCCTTATGGTCCGGCCACCAGTGTATCCAGTTGTGTCTGCAGGGCGGCCTGTGCCTCCGGTTGTTCCTGCAACAGCGGCAAAGCACGCTGCCAGTAGTCCCGCGCCTGTGAAATCTGATCACGTTGTCGTGCTGCCTGACCCAGCATCCAGAGGGCAGTTGAGCTGTCCGGTGCCAGTGACAGGGCCTGTTCCAGTAATGTCACCGCAAGATCAGGTACCTGACCCTGATTCTGCAGGGTTAATGCATCCGCCAGGGCAACCTTGGTGGTTGCCACGGCATTCTGTTCATGTGCGGTGGTTAAGGCACGCACCGCTGCGTTATAACGACCCAGCTTCAGATAGGTACGACCCAGAATAAACCAGCCTTCTGCATTATCCGGGTTATTCTCCAGATGCGTTACCAGCCGACTTATCAGGTCTTCGACATCAGATTGAGGCGGACTGACTGTAATCCGGGTGCTGGTATTCAGATGTTGTGGTGAGCCTGTCAGCAGATACAGGCTGACCGCACCCACCGGAATCAGGACCACCAGACCGACCAGAGTCAATCTGAAGTATCGGGTCCGCCAGAGGCTATGGCGAGTATCAGCTGGTCGGGAAACTGGTGCGCCTGTATCAGACGTCACCAGCTCCGGCGTAACGTCTTCGCCAGTCTGCTCCGGCGTTCCGGATGGCCTCTCTGTCGCTGATGGTCTGTCGCGGTGTTGCAGCAATCTGCGGATCAGAATGCCTGAAATAAGTACCAGAATCAGCGTAACGAGAGACACAAAATAAATCATGGCACTCAGCCAGGCAGGGTAACAGGCTCTGGCATCGGCCAGTCAGGTGCACGATGTTCCACCACGACAGTGGTATAGATGCCACCACGAACGTTAAATTCGGCAGTCAGACGTAAATAACGCGGATCTAACAAAGCAATCAGATCATCTGAGATCTGATTTGTCATCGCTTCATGGAAACCGCCCTGATCCCGATAGGACCACAGATATAACTTGAGCGATTTCAGTTCCACACATTGCTGATCCGGCACATAAGCCAGGTGCAGGGTGGCAAAATCAGGCTGGCCGGTCTTCGGACACAGACAGGTAAATTCAGGCAACCGCATACGGATGGTGTAATCACGCTGCGGTTGCGGATTGGAAAAGGTTTCCAGCCGGGCAGCCGGTCCGGTCATTGCGGTAGCCCGCTGTTCGCCAGCATATCGTTGACTGCAGCCCGGATGTCGTCATCAGTCAGATTCGCAGCACCACCTCGCGCCGGCATCCCGCCTTTGCCGTTGATCGCATTCAGATACAGGCTGTCGATACCCGGTGCCAGACGGACTTCCCAGGCTGCCTGATCGCCGATCTTCGGTGCTCCCAGAATGCCACTGATGTGGCAACTGTTACAGGCCTGCGCAACAATCTCTGCACCGGTTTTTGCTACGACAGGTGGTGCCGGGAGTTCCTGGCCGGCAATGCTGACCTGGGCGACCGGGGCGATACGGGCCTCTGTCTGTGCAGTCACGCGGGCAGCATCAGGATGTTTCGCCCGCAGCTCAGCAGAGACGGTATGCGCCACCATCAGAATACCGATGGTAAAGGCGACCAGAACGCCGAGAATCACGAGAAACATGCGTAAAAAAGCAGCATCGTTTTGGGCAGACACAGTCTTGAGTTCTCCGGTTAAGAGTCAGGTAATAAAAAAGTGTATTTTAGCAGACATAGCTCAGATCACCCGAATACTGACGTCCTGCCGGGTGAGATCAACTGACCGGACACTGACCCGGAGGGTGTCGTCCGGCTGATGGTGTTGTTGGCGGCGGATCCGGGTTTCTAATGCCAGGGAAGGCAGCAATAAGGTGGTCTTACGTTCATCCAGTGCAACAATCACTGCCTCTCCCTGCCAGTCCGGGTGTTGTTGCAGATACACCAGCTTCCAGTGCAGACTGGTCTGACGTTCTGCGCGCCGGTTCCGGCTGTTTGTCTCGTCCAATACAACTGTCGCGTCTTTGATTTCAGCACGGGTACGGGGAGGCTGGTTACGCAGATGAGCCCGCAGTTGCTGGTGCACCACCAGATCGACATAACGCCGCAACGGACTGGTGCAGCGGGTATAGCTGCTGAGCCCCAGACCGGCATGCGGTTCCGGTTCCGGCAGGGTGCGGCCTGGCTTCAGACAACGCCGATATGCATATTTCCCGGCCAGGGTCTGCGGCTGTTCCAGTGTATCTGGTGCCGACTGCATCACATAGGGTATCGCAATATCATGCTGTTGTGCATACAGCGCAACCGCTTCACCCGCCATAATCATCGCATCCGCGACCAGATCGCGGCTGGGTGTCTTGCCACCCGGACTGATCTGTACCCGATCACTGTCCAGTCTGATCGTGACTTCCGGCAGATCCAGCTGAATCGCCTGGTTCGCCACACGCCGGTTACGATATGCCAGGGTCAGTTCAGCGAGTGCCGCAAATGCCGGTTCCTGCAGCCGCTGATCCACGGCATCATAAGTGATACGCTGTACCTGTACCCGGCTGAGTTCAACACGGATGTCACACAGTTGTTCGCCCACCAGGCGACAACCGACGGACAGGGCCGGGCTGTATTCGGCCAGCCCCATGCCAAGCTGCTGAATCAGTGCCGGCGGCAACATCCAGTGCACCTGTTCCGGCAGATACAGGGTACTGGCCCGGTCGCGGGCAGCCAGATCCAGCACACTACCCGGCTCGACTAACGCCGCAGCATCTGCAATATGCACCCATAGATAGTCATTCTCCAGACTGATCGCATCATCCGGATCTGTATTACCCGCATCGTCTATGGCCCAGGCCGTCAGATGGGTCAGATCCAGACGTGTCTCTGCCGTCAGCACTGGCACCGGGAGTTCCATTGGTTCTGGTGCAATGCCATGGCGACGTGGCCAGGGGTTTTCATACGCGGACCAGTAGCCGCAACGTATCAGCAACTGATGCGCATCAGCTGGCGTGTTCGGCACCTTGCAGGCACTGAGGATGCGGCTGCGTGCCAGAGTACCCAGTGCGACCTGCTCCACTTCGGCCAGTTGCTGCCGGTCCGCAGCAGTCAGCTGTGCCGTCCGGATGTGTTCCAGCAGAGCCTGCCAGGCGCGTGCTGCCTGTTGTTTCTGCGCCCGCGCAGCATCTGTCGCGGCGACCTGCTCCGGCGTGTGTACCCGGATCGCATCCGGGTCGCCGCTGAAATAACGGCCATCACGTAACAGCTGCCATACCTGCCAGGCACTGGCCGGGCTGCAGGTACCACAAACCAGCTCCGCCAGGTCTGCCAGCATGGTCTGTTCACCCTGCAAGAGTTCCCAGGCTTCGGTCGCGTCCGGGATCTCAGCTGACAATGCTGCCAAGTCACTGACCGGCCCCGGGTGCAGCAACCGGATATCCTTTTCGCGCACCTTTTTCGTCTTGCCGTCCGGCAGGACGATCACGATTTTATCCGCGACTTCAGTCACCCGGGCCGGATGACTCTTATACTCCACCAGAGCATGCGGTTGCAGTACAGACATGATGCCGGATGTTCAGCGTGCTGCGGTCGCAGGCGCATCTGTCGGCCTGACCTGCGGATGCAGGCCGAGCCGGTCAAACAACTGCTGATCCTGATCAGCGACCGGATTATCGGTTGTCAGCAGTCGCTCACCATAAAAAATTGAGTTTGCACCGGCCATAAAGCACAGGGCCTGCATTTCATCGCTCATCTCAGTACGCCCGGCAGACAGACGTACATGGCTGTGTGGCATCAGAATACGAGCGACAGCGATGGTACGCACAAAATCAAGCGAATCAACCTGGTCGGCCTCGTATAACGGGGTACCCTCAACCGGTACCAGCTGGTTGATCGGCACGGATTCGGGATGTTCTGGCAGGTTCGCCAGTTCCTGCAGTAGTCGGGCACGGTCACGCGGCTGTTCACCCAGACCCAGAATACCACCGGAACACACTTTAATGCCGGCATCACGCACATGTTGCAGTGTATCCAGTCGATCATCAAAGGTACGGGTGCTGATCACCTGGCCATAAAATTCGCGTGACGTATCCAGATTATGATTGTAATAGTCCAGACCAGCTTCGCTCAGGCGCTCACTTTGTTCCGCACTCAGCATCCCCAGCGTGACACAGGTCTCCATGCCCAGGTCGCGCACGGCCTGAATCATGTCGATCACTTTATCCAGGTTTTTATCGGTCGGGTTGCGCCAGGCAGCTCCCATACAGAAGCGGGTGGCGCCCTGATCCCGAGCTGTCCGGGCTGCGGCAACCACATCCGGCAGGGACATCAGCTTCTCGCGTTCCAGCCCGGTCTGATGCCGGGCACTTTGTGAGCAATAACCACAATCTTCAGGGCAGGCCCCGGTCTTGATTGACAGTAGTGTACTGATCTGGACTTCGTTCGGATCAAAGTGGGCACGGTGTACGGTCTGTGCCTGAAACAACAGGTCGTTGAATGGCAGATCATATAGTGCCTGTATTTCAGGCAGGGTCCAGTCGTGTCGCAGGGAGGTGGCCGACATGCCATGAGTCCTTTCGGTAATATTCAGTGTAAAGTGTCCGGATACATCAAGGGCGATGCAAACTGATATGGGTTAGTACGCCACCGCTATGCAACTTAAATAGTGTCAACTTCATTGTCAGCATGACCCGAATCTGCTCTCCGAGGTACGCCATAAACCCATCCATGGGGGCTCGACTGCGGCCATCCAGGCCGCAGACGCCCTCGGAGAGCAGATTCGGGTCATGCCCCTTCAGGTACGGTGTTACAACCACCTGCATCACTATTTTCAAGTAGGCACCACCAAGTCCTTCAGCACCTGCTTATGATCTGACACTGAGATCGCCACATCGGCCTGAGTCACATCCGGATGCATTCCGGGTCTGGACAAGTGTGCGCCTGTTGCCTATTATAGCGGCTTGAATCCGGGGCCATAGCTCAGCCGGGAGAGCGCAACACTGGCAGTGTTGAGGTCGGCGGTTCGATCCCGCCTGGCTCCACCAGATTCATTTTTTGCGCTATAATTGATTCATATTCAGTCCCGTTCATCTAGAGGCCTAGGATCCCAGCCTTTCACGCTGGTCACAGGGGTTCGACTCCCCTACGGGACGCCACTCAGCAAAAACCCTGCTTCCTCGCCGGAAGCGGGGTTTTTTTATGCCGATTCAGGTGGCAACACTGCCCGGAGTGCATCCACCCAGTAACGACAGGTCGCCTGTTTCATCTTCCAGGCGGCCTTGTTGGCAATCAGACGCGCGCTGATATCGCAGATATGTTCCAGCGGCACCAATCCGTTCGCCTTCAGGGTATTGCCGGATTCGACCAGATCCACAATCACATCCGCCAGACCCACCATCGGTGCCAGCTCCATAGAGCCATACAGTCTGATCAGGTTGATCTGCTGACCGCGCGCCTGAAAAAAAGTCTGACTGGTGCGGGTATATTTACTGGCCACCCGCAGACGCTGGATACGTGTATCTGTATCCGGATAGCCTGCCACCCACAGCTGACATCTGGCAATCTGCAGATCCAGAGGCTCATACAGATTCGCCCCACCATGCTCCAGCAAGGTGTCTTTACCGGTAATGCCAAAGTCCGCAGCACCCCATTGTACATAGGTGGGTACATCTGTGGCCCGGATCAGCAACAGCCTGACCTGAGCCTGACTGGTCGCAATGATCAGCTTCCGGGTCTGATCCATATCAGCCAGTGGCTGAATGCCGATGTGCGCCAGTAGTGGCAGGGTGTTTCGTAGTAAACGCCCTTTCGCCACGGCAATCGTGATGGGTTGCTGGTGTGTCATCATAAATGCAGCTTAAGCAGGTACGCGGCGGATATCCGCACCCAGCCCCTGCAGTTTTTCTTCAATGTTCTGATACCCCCGATCCACATGATAGATGCGGCTGACGATGGTTTCGCCCCGTGCCGCCAGGCCTGCCAGAATCAGGCTGGCCGAAGCCCGCAGATCAGTCGCCATGATCGGTGCACCGGTCAGTTGCGGGACACCGGTACAGATCGCTGTGTTGCCTTCCAACCGGATATCCGCCCCCATCCGCTGCATTTCCTGAACATGCATAAAGCGGTTTTCAAACACCGTTTCGGTAATAATACCGACACCACTGGCGAGCGTGTTCAACGCTGTGAATTGTGCCTGCATATCAGTCGGAAATGCCGGGTAAGGTGCTGTGTGGATATCCACTGCGTCCGTGCTATCCCGCCCTGTCATATCCAGTGTGATCCAGTCATCGCCCGTACTGATGCGGGCACCGGCCTGACGCAACTTCTGCAGCACCGCATCCAGCAGTGCCGGATTGGTATCACGCACCCGGATATGACCCCCGGTAATCGCTGCAGCCACCAGATAGGTGCCGGTTTCAATCCGGTCCGGTAACACCTGATGCCGCACGCCCTGCAATCGTTCAACCCCCTTAATCCGCAACGTGGTGGTACCCGCCCCGGTGATCTGTGCACCCATCGCATTCAGGCAGTTTGCCAGATCCACCACCTCAGGTTCGCAGGCTGCATTTTCGATGATGGTGGTCCCGGTCGCCAGGGTCGCCGCCATCATCAGATTCTCGGTACCGGTGACTGTCACCAGGTCTAAGCTGAGGTGAGTGCCCTGTAATCGTTCTGCGCTGGCATGGATATAGCCGTTAGCAACGTGGATGTCTGCCCCCATCGCACGCAGCCCGTTCAGATGCAGATCAACCGGACGCGAACCGATCGCACAGCCACCGGGGAGTGAGACCTCAGCCTGACCATACCGCGCCAGCAACGGGCCCAGTACCAGAATAGAGGCGCGCATGGTACGCACCAGATCGTAGGGCGCCACCGGATGATTAACCTGACTGGCATCCGCCTCGATGCGCATTCTGTCATCCACCATCAGCTGCATACCCATCTGGCCGAGCAGCTCCATGGTTGTGGTAATATCATGCAGATGCGGAACATTCTCCACCAGCATTGGTGTGTCCGCCAGCAATGTGGCGGCCAGGATCGGTAGGGCCGCGTTTTTGGCACCTGATACGCGGACATCACCCTGCAGAGGTGTGCCACCATGAATAATCAGTTTGTCCAATTCTTTTTCACAGGATGAGGGTTAAGCATGCCAGACACCTTGTCTGTGCAGGCGCAGACGCTGCAACAGCTGGAAACGCAGATCAATCATCTGATCCGGGCCTATCAGGATCTGCAACAGGGCCATACAGTGCTGCAACACCAGTTGCAACAGGCCAGTCAGCAACTGGAGGCGGTGCTGGCACAATTGGCCGCACTTGAGGACATGGCATGAGCCAGCGTGATTCTGTCGTGATCCGACTGCTGGGACAGGAATACCGGATTGCCTGTCAGCCGGATGAAGTGGCCATGCTGCACCAGTCAGCAGATGTGCTGCAACAGCGCATGCAGGCCATTGAGGCCTCAGGTAAGGTGACGGGCATAGAGCGTATCGCCGTGATGGCTGCCCTGAATCTGGCACATGAACTTTTGCAGGTGCAGACTGCACCTGCAGCCGATGCGCGTATCTGCGCCCTGCAGACACAAATCGCAGATGTCCTGAACCAGCCACCCGGGATGGATACGCAACAAGTGTCAGCATGACCGGATAACGCTGGCACTGAAGATCACCACATCAGTGCCCCTTATGCAGCAGATACTGTTCTGCCAGACGATGGTATTCCGTGGTACTCAGGTCTTCAGCACGAGCCTGCGACGAAACCCCGGCCTGCCGGATATGTTCTGCAGTTAACCGCGATTTCAGGCTGTTACGCAGCGTTTTGCGCCGCTGGCTGAAGGCCTGTGTGACAATCTGACTAAAAACCTGCTGGTGCCCGCGAGGATACTGCACTGGCTCAGGTGTCAGGCGTACGAAAGAGGACATCACTCGCGGCGGCGGATGAAATGCACCCGGGTGAATGTCGAACAACACTTCAACCTGACAGGCATCCTGTACCATAACGCTCAGGCGCCCGTATGTCCTGCTGCCGGGTTGGGCCGCCATACGTGCCACGACCTCCTGCTGCAACATAAAATGCATATCCTGTATCACATGGCGCTGGCTGAGCAGATGAAAAATGAGTGGCGTTGAAATGTTGTATGGCAGATTGCCCGCCAGACGGAGCGGACAGGCTGCCAGCTGGTGATAGGCAAAATGCAATGCATCAGCATGATGCACCTGCAACTGCCCCTGACCGGTACACTGTGCCTGCAGATCAGGGATCAGATTCGCATCCAGTTCAATCGCATGCAGGGCACCAGCGGCCTGTAACAATGGCAGCGTCAGGGCACCCCGACCCGGACCAATTTCGACCAGATACTGATCCGGCTGTGGTCGGATCGCGGTCACGATCTGCTGCACGACCTGGGTATCAACCAGAAAATGCTGCCCCAGCCGTTTATCAGGTCGATGCATGTACCCTGCCGTCTGCTGCAGGCAGAGACCAGTGCTGCCAGACTGGCGTACAGCCTGTCGGCAGAGCAGGTAGCGGCCCGAGTGAGCGCGCCGACAGGCCGGGACCGTGATAATCCGAACCGACCGAGGCCAGCAGATGATAATCACAGGCCAGCCGGGCCAGCATCCGGACTTCTTCAGCGTTGTGGCTGCCGGCAATGACCTCCATACCAGCACCTCCGGCTTGGACAAACGCATCCAGCAACCGGCGTAAGCGACGCTGCTTCAGCCGGTAACGTGCCGGATGTGCCAGCACAGCCTGACCACCAGCAGCCTGAATCCAGTGAATGACCTCGTCTAAGGGTGCCCAGCTGCCAGCAACATAACCGGGCCTGCCCGGCTGCAGAAATTTTCTGAACGCCTCCGGCACTGTCGCTGCATGGCCTGCTGCTACCAAGGCCTGTGCAATATGCGGGCGACCGACTGACTGGCCGGACTGCTGCGCAGCAGCGTACCAGTCACCAGTCAGGCCTGCGGCATTCAGTTGCTGGCTGATTTGCCGGGCACGTTCATGCCGTGCGGTCGCTAACCGATCAAGCCCCTGTTGCAGAGTCGGATGATCCACAGAGACCTGCAGGCCAACAATATGCAGGGTACAATCGTGCCAGTGTGCTGAAATCTCAACACCGGGTATCAGCATCACGCCAGACTGATCTGCTGCATGCTGTGCACTGGCAACACCCGCAGTGGTATCGTGATCGGTCAGGGCAAGTACCTGAATCCCGGCCTGTGCGGCTTGTTGTATCAGCACGGCTGGTGCCAGGACACCATCAGACGCAGTAGAATGCGTATGCAGATCAAACTCAGGCATAAAGGAAACAACTGATCATTACACCAACAATATACCCGTCGGCAGCGCATGGACTGACACCAGAAGCAATTTCACCGGGGGCACAGGAAGTGCTGCAAGTGCTGCATCAGGCGGGTTATCAAGCCTGCCTGGTGGGCGGCGGCGTACGGGATCTCCTGCTGGGCCGGCAGCCGAAAGACTTTGATGTCACCACAAATGCCACACCGGAGCAGGTGCAGAAGCTGTTTCGTCGCTGTCGCCTGATCGGACGACGCTTCCGACTCGCCCATGTGTTTGTGCGGCGCGAGCAGATTGAAGTCGCAACCTTTCGCTCCGGCGAAGCAGCTGAGCAATCGGCTCAGGGCATGATTGTACGCGATAACCGTTATGGCACGATAGCACAGGATGCGCAGCGTCGTGATTTTACGTTAAATGCGCTGTACTTTAATACCGCCGATGGCACCTTAGCAGATTATGTCGGCGGTCTGGACGATCTGCGTCAGCGGATTATCCGGCTGATCGGCGATCCCCATCAGCGCTATACTGAAGACCCGGTACGTTTGTTGCGCGCAGTGCGTTTTGCCGTGAAGCTGGATTGTCAGCTGGCACCTGAGACCGAGGCACCCTTGCGGGAACTGGGACATCGTCTGTGCGCCGTACCGGCGGCGCGCCTGACAGACGAGGTGCTGAAACTGTTTATGACCGGACAGGCCGTCAGCACGTTTCAGCGACTGGAACATTACGGCTTACTGGCGGTGTTGTTCCGTCAGACCACCGAACGTCTGGCAGCAGAGGAAGGTACCACACGACAATTGATTGAACAGGGCCTGCGTAACAGCGATCGGCGCATCGCACAAGGCCTGCCAATCACTCCGGCGTTCCTGTTTGCCGTGTTACTCTGGGCGTCAGTACAGCAGGCCGCACGCCGGATACAAGTGCGTGGCACAACACCCTACCCTGCACTGCATCAGGCTGCAGATGAGGTATTCGCGCAACAGAACCAGACGATTGCGTTACCAAGACGGTTCAGCGCCATGACGCGTGATATCTGGGCCATGCAGCTCAGTTTCAGAACTACGAAAAAACGCCGGGCGGCACGTCTGATGCGCCACCCCCGATTCCGGGCCGCCTATGATTTCATGCTGTTGCGTACTCAGATCGGTGAGGTTGATACCGGGGTTGCGGACTGGTGGACACGTTATCAGGCAGAACACGGCCCGAAACCCAGCCGACCCCGACGAAGCAGCAGTAGTGCGTAGCGAGTTAATCACATCCTGTTTGTGCAGTTTCAATTTAACCACCACCCTTTTGGGTATACAAAGTGGTATATTTTTTTAGACGAATGTAAGAAAACCGCTATAACCTTCTGGTTTATAGCGGTTTTTTTAATCTAATCCTGGCGGAGAGAGAGGGATTCGAACCCTCGATAGACTATCGCCTATACACGCTTTCCAGGCGTGCTCCTTAAACCACTCGGACACCTCTCCTGCATGACTGGAAATCAGTTTCATCCACCTGACAGGCGTTTGCTGTTACATTGTCAGGATAAGGATATCTGTATACCCGGGCAGGGTCAGGCACATCAGATTCTGGTCAGACAATTGTCCTGGCAGATCCATACCGGGGAATGCTGGGCTGTTCTGGGCCCGAACGGCACTGGTAAGAGTACACTGTTACACACCCTGAGCGGCCTGCATTCGTGTGACATTCAGGATATATTCTGGCAGAAGCACCCGTTGTTCGGCTATTCTGCCCGGCAGCGTGCCCGCTATATCGGGCTGTTGCTGCAACAAAGCCACACCGGACTGCAGAACACAGCACTGGAGCTGGTACTGACCGGCACTTATCCCCACCATGCCGGTTGGTATCAGGAAGATGCAACTGATCAGCAGGCTGCGCGACATGCCCTGGCCTGTGTTGGCCTGGACAGGCAGGCGCATACCCCTCTGGCGGCATTATCCGGTGGTGAATTACGTCGTGCAGAAATAGCTCGCCTGCTGGTACAGAACCCGACACTGGCCATGCTGGATGAACCGCTGAACCATCTGGATATCAGCCAGCAGATGGAGATGCTGCATCTGTTACAACAACATTTTCAGAACCGGCAACAGGCTCTGGTACTGGTGATGCACGATCTGAATCTGGCCCGCCACATCGCCAGCCATTGTTTATTATTATTCAGTGATGGACACTGGCAGGCAGGAGAAACCGCCACGGTTGCCAGTGTCAGAGCACTATCTGACCTGATGGATTATCCACTCATTGAGTTCCGCTCGCCGGTTGGCAGACAACTCAGCTGTTATCCTGGCCCAGTCCCATCGCTCGCAGGTTCGCCTGAGGTGGTAGCTTCAGAGTAGCACTGGCTTCTTCTTTCCATTCATTCCGGGCGTCCTTTCCCGCCCGGTGATCATTCCAGTTGACCCAGTCTGACGGCGCAAATCTCTCGGAAGTGACTGCAGGCGTATCCGCGCCCAGCGTCAGCAACCGGTGGTGCTCATTCAGATAACGTGATGCGTCCTGCACGTAGTCTGTTCTGTTCTCAGTAACTTCACGCTCTTCTGCAAAACCATGTTTGTTCACTAACCCGCCACGAGCAGCTTCACTGATCCCATATCTGTTCGCAAATAAACGGGTATAGGTCTGTTGTGCATCGGATACTGTCATATCAAATGATTTCGTAAATACAGAACCGTGTTGCACCAGAAACTGCCATGCCAGATGTCCAATCAGCTTGGCACTGTCTGCAACTTCAGGGCACGACAGTTCTACGTTCACTAAGTCTGAATGATTGCCCGGGAATGGCAGAAAATGTACATGAGGCTTCGTATGGTCGGGGTTTAAACTATCCGGATTACCTTGTTTACCATGCTGGCTGCGCGGTGCAAGTAACTTCATATTGCTCCGGTCAGTGGGTTCAAAAAAACTGCCATTTTCATCCAGTGCCAGTACAGCAGCATAGTGGCGTACATTCTGCGGAATCAGCAAATTGTCATCAGTCCATGTATCACCAATCAGCGGTATCTTCTGACCTGGCACCGGGTCAATTGCGAAGATATTAATATTAATCGTATCTTCGAATACTTCAAATAGCTTATTTGCTGTCTTCAGGCAACTGACGGCACCCCGGCTCCAGCCAACCAGGTTAATCGTATCAATGGGGCGACCCGCAGACCATTTCAGATGAGTCAGTAACCAGCATGCCTTGTACACATTGTCATCCCAGCCAGAACCGTCTAATGTCCCTGAGAGTTTTGAAAGCCAATCCCAATTAAATAAATTAATTTTTGAGTTTTTATCAGTATTGCCCGTAAAATCTTTCTGGAATCCGGAAGTTTTTTTGCGATCTAAAGCCGGGTTGATCTCTGTCGCATCTTTATTTTTACTCGTGTTTAATAACGGATTATCCTTTCCGGGAAAGTCCTTTGAACCCGGTCCCTCACAAATCAGGTAAGTCGGATCTTTTGTCTCCAGTGTATAAGGTAGGGGGTTATCTTTCGTAGGTGTCGCGGTCTGCACAATCTTTGCCTCGGTGCCTGCTGCTGCCTGGCTCAGTTGTGCAATCAGTTCTTTTGGCTCTGTATTCGGGTCATAATCTGTATTCCGGTCATAATTGGTGCCATGAAAAAACACAGTGAATACATTATCCGGTATCGTTGACATATGCGAGTCTCCTGCTTATGTCTGTGGATTTATTAATTCTGGTCGGAGTGAAAGGATTCGAACCTTCGACCCCCGCCTCCCGAAGACGGTGCTCTACCAGGCTGAGCTACACTCCGTTATATTTCACGACTGTCGTGCAATGGCAAAGTCTGCCAGTGATGATAAACTTACGCGATAGACACTATCCGGCAGTGACTGTATCGCCTGTTGCGCCAGGTCAACATGCTGTTGCGCCAGTTGCTGACAATAATCAAACGCATCTGTTGACTGAATCGCAGTGACCACTTCATCCAGTCGGTCCACACAACCTGCCTGAATGATCTGACGCAGCCGCTCCTGTGTTGCCGCATCGCTCATCTGCAGAGCGCGTAACACCGGCAGGGTGAGTTTGCCCTCGGCCAGGTCGTCGCCCGGATTTTTGCCGATCTGCTGCGACGAGGCACAATAGTCTAACATATCATCCACGATCTGGAACGCTATACCGAGATGATAACCATAATCGGCACAGGCTTGTTCCTGGCTGGCATCAGCCTGGCTGATCACAGCACCCAAGCGGGAGCCTGCTGCGAACAGGGTGGCTGTCTTGCGCGCAATGATTTCCAGATAACCGGTCTCATCCAGATCGGGATCGTGACTGCGCATCAGCTGCATCACTTCGCCTTCCGCAATCCGGTTGGTTGCACCTGATAAGATGTCCATGATCTGCATATTATCTAACGCTACCATCATGCGGAAGGTGTGCGAATAGATAAAATCGCCGACCAGCACACTGGCGGCATTCCCCCAGACCTGATTGGCGGTTTCCTGGCTGCGACGCTGTTCCGAACCATCGACCACGTCATCATGCAGCAGGGTTGCCGTATGAATGAATTCAATGATGGCGGCTAAACGAATATGTTGTGTGCCAGCATAGCCGGACGCATGTGCCGACAGCAACACCAGCAGCGGGCGCAGCCGTTTGCCGCCACTGCTGATCATATGATGTCCGATCTGATTGATCAGTACAATGTCAGATGCCAGTGAATCCAGAATCAACTGATCCGTTGCGCGTAAGTCATCCGCCATCAAGGCACGAACTGCGTTAAAATCCATGAGTAAACTTAAAGTCTGCAGGAACCACCCTTAGAACCGGATGCGGATTATGACACAATCCTTACGTCTTGTATTTGCCGGCACGCCTGCCTTTGCTGTGCCCACATTGCAGGCCCTGCTGGCTAGTGAGCATGATGTGGTCGCTGTCTATACCCGACCGGAACGTCCTGCCGGACGCGGGCGTAAGGTAACTATCAGCCCGGTCGGGGCCCTGGCAGTACAGGCCGGACTGCCGATTGTTCAGCCAGCCCATTTTAAGGATACCACAACCGTCAGTGCGCTGGCTGCCTGGCAGCCGGATCTGATGATTGTGGTTGCCTACGGGTTAATATTACCCGCTGCTGTGCTGAATATCCCGAGGCTCGGATGTGTCAATGTGCATGCTTCATTACTGCCGCGCTGGCGCGGTGCTGCCCCGATTCAGCGCGCGATTGCAGATGGCGATCGTGAAACTGGTATTTCTGTGATGCAGATGGATGCCGGGTTAGATACCGGGCCGGTGTTTCTTACCCGTTCCCTGCCGATTGAAGTGACGGACAATGCACAGACCCTGAGCGACAGGCTGGCGATCCGGGGTGCTGATGCCCTGCTTGCGGCCTTACCCGGCATCGCGGATGGCAGCCTTGCTGCGACACCACAACCGACATATGGTAAGACGTATGCTCGTCGCCTGCAGAAGTCCGAGGCCTGGATTAACTGGCGTCAGGCTGCTGCCTGTATCAATCGTCAGATCCGGGCGTTTAATCCCTGGCCTGTGGCACAAACCCGGTGGCAGAATCAGACGTTGCGCATCTGGCAGGCGCAACTGTATCCGCCAGCAACCACGTACACGCCTGCCGGCACCGTATTTCAGGCTGACCCGACAGGTATTGTGGTCGCTACTGGTGCCGGTTCCATCTGTATCACGCGATTACAGTTACCCGGCAGGCAGGTGGTTGCTGCCGCAGACTTTGTGAATGCACATGCTATAGCGGGTGCACAGTTAAGCTGACGCAGTGCCTGACTGAGGCCTCCTCAAGTGGAGATGGAATTATGCCGACCTGGTTACAGATTGGTTCTGCACTACTCATTGTCGGCCTGTTGGTATTTTTATGGCCGCAGGCGAAACACTGGATGAAAAACAGTCCGGCGGCTCAGCCCGGCGACTGGTTCGGCCTGATTCTGCCCCTTATCGGCCTGGTATTGTTTGTGATGTTTCTGATTGCATCAGTACGCTAACTGAGCGTTGAGCCGGGGTGTAGTGGTCTAATAATGTCGTACCATTTGAAGGGGGTTTTACCCCCTTTCTTGCCAAACACCGACATCAGGAGATTAATCTCATGCCACGGAAATCTTATCCACCCGAGTTTAAGCAGGAAACAGCCAGTCTGGTTCTTCTCTGGATCATGGCTATACCCGAAAAGCCGCCGCAGAAGCCATGGGGGTCAGTCACACGGCGTTAGATCGTTGGGTCAGACAACTGAGCCAGGAACATAACGGTGAAACCCTCGAAAAAGGCCAGGCCATTACAGAAACGCAGCGTGAGATACAAGATCTGAAGGCCCGGATCAGGCGATTAGAGCGGGAGAAAGCCATCTTAAAAAAGGCTACAGCACTCTTGATGTCGGAAATGACCAACGTACTCTTGGATAATGATATTGAAGGCTGTAAAACAACTGAATCTTTGATAGATGAAACCCAGGACATTCCAGTGTATGATAAGTCTGGTTTGTATGGGGGGGTATAAAGATTTCAATGAAATGCTAATGGATAGGGCTTCTGTTAGTTTCAGGAAGAAAATTAATTCTGGTTTTTATTATGACAAAATACGCAAGTAATCAGATAGTTCTATTGCATCTATTAAACCTTCAGCTACTTTAATGATAATTTCCCCTATTTCCTCAGTATCAAATTTTAATGTAATCCCATTTCTACGCAGAACTGTATCCATTGCAATAAATGCTGTTCTTTTGTTTGCATCATTAAACGCATGACCAACAGCAATGACTACAGCATAAGTAGCTGCCAGATCATATGTGTCTTTAATTGTTCCGTAAAGAATACGGTTTTTGACACGATTAACAACTGAATCAATAGATTTATTGGCAGATAATCCTTGTAGTTCCTGGGGTTTAATACATTTTTCATGGATATTAAGTACATCTTTGGTACTAAGAAGCTTCATTTCACTTGTTTTTTAGATAATCAAGTACACCTTGATTTTGTTTAATAGATTCATCAACAGTTTTTTGGATATCTGAATTGCCAGCATAGCCCTCAACTACATGTTTTGGTAAAAAATAATCCAAGGTAGTGTTGTCATCCAACGAATCTGCTGGTGAATCCACTATTTCAGTGAGAATACTAGCACTTTTTTGTGCTTTTCCTGAAGACAAGGTTTTTTTAGTTAATAATTCTTTCATTTCCAAATTTCCTATAAGTTACCTGATAATTGCTTTTTGTCAAATGATTTGAGTTTCTGGAGTTTTAGAAAATCAAAAAACGACTTGATATAGTGTAAAAGCCTGATTTAGGTATTGCTTTTGAACGCAAAGGCTATTAGGGCTCGGTCTCTGGAGAGGTATTTGTCTGATACAGTTTAAGGAGACCACCATGAATGCTGCCACCTACGATCAGGTTCCGAAAGAACTGTGTGACTGGATTACGGTATTAGCCCACTACAGGTTTGATTTCTCGTAGCTTGCGGAGGGGTTCTTCATTTTCATCCGCTTACCTGTCGGGCAGGGCAATGCCGGTGATCTTTTTGTACAGTGCGACAGCATAAGAGTCGGTCATACCGGAAATGAAATCGGTCAGGTGCAGCAACCGGGTGTAGGGCGTCGCAGTCGGGTGATCCGGTGGCAGGATAAATTGTGCGGGTATCAGTTTGATCAGCATCCGGCTGTGTGCACTGGCCCCGGTACCATGCTGCGCCACGTCGTCAATGACCGGGAGAAAATAATTCAGCAGATCGCCGATGACCCGGAAGCCGGCAGCCTGGATTTCAACCACTTCCGGTGCGCAATAGATGTGTGTCCGGGCCAGATGTAACAATTCGTCCAGCTGTGCCCGGCAATTGAACTGATCTGAGAGTGGCTGATCCATCTGACCCTGCCGGATGGCCGTGGCCTGATCCAGAAAGCAGCTGGCAGCCTGTTTAATCATTGCACCAATCGTCTTTGCCCGTAAAAACTCAATCCGGTCTTTGCGTTCACAGATATGTTGCAGGCGATCTCTGGCCGGATCCTGCGCAGGCAGCAATGCACTCAGCGCGTCTGCGGCGGTATCATAGGTCAGATGTCCCAGGCGGTAGCCGTCTTCTATATCAATGATGCGGTAGGCAATGTCATCGGCAGCCTCGACCAGAAATGCCAGCGGATGCCGGTGCCAGGCCTGAGTATGGTCGGGATGCGGGATCAGGCCAGTCGCTGCTGCGATCTGTTTGAATAAGTCAGAATCAGCGACATGGATGCCATGTTTTTTTGCACTGACCCCGAATAATGCCGGGCCGGTCAGATGAGCCGTACGAGGGTATTTGCTGAAGGTAGCCAGGGTGGCACAGGTCAGTTGCAGACCGCCGGCATTGTCCGGATTCTGTAGTCGGGTGATGATGCGCAGGCCTTGAGCATTGCCCTCGAACGCCAGAAAATCGGCCTGTTCGTGCTCGCTCAGCCGGGCCAGATAGTGCCGGGCACAGGGTGAGGTGCTGGCCCAGTGGCGAATGGCTTCTTCACCTGAATGGCCGAATGGTGGATTGCCGATGTCATGTGCCAGACAGGCAGCAGCGCAGATGTTGCCGATATCCGTGGCCCGGGTGTCTGCCAGATCGTGCGGGTGACGCTCAATCAGGGTCTGGCCGACCCGGGTACCGAGTGATCGGCCAATGCTGGAGGCCTCCAGGCTATGGGTCAGCCGGGTGCGCACATAATCTATCTTGGAGAGGGGAAAGACCTGCGTTTTGTCCTGCAGACGGCGGAACGCCGAGCAGAAAATGATCCGGTCAAAATCACGCTGGTAATCCGTGCGCAGCGGATCGTCTGCAGGCTTGCTGGCCGTGCCGAGGCGTTGTGGTGTGAGGAGGTGCGTCCAGGACATGGATATCAGTGTTGGCAGTGAGGGCAGTAGACGCTGCTGCGCTGACCGATGCGTTGCATCCGCAGTCGGGTCTGGCAGCGAGGACAGGGTTCGTCGGCACGTCCGTAGACCTGCAGCTGGTGCCGGAAATAGCCCGGCTTGCCATCTTCCTGCTGAAAATCACGCAGGGTGGTGCCGCCCTGATCTATTGCTGTACTGAGTATCTGCCGGATTGCGGCAACTAGCCGGTTCAGTCGGACCCGGGCGATGCGGTATGCAGCGCGATTCGGATGGATTCCGGCAGCGTATAAGGCCTCAGTTGCATAGATGTTACCGACGCCGACTACGATTTTTCCATCCATCAGGACTGTCTTGATCGCTGTCCGGCGTTGCCGGGTGCAGGCATACAGGTAGTCGGTGTGAAAGGCCGGACTGAGTGGTTCCGGGCCCAGATGGCGGAGCAGGGGATGCTGGTCTGGAGAGGTATCAGTCCAGAGTACAGCACCGAACCGGCGCGGATCACGCAGTCGCAGACAGTGTGAGCTGAACCGGATATCCAGATGGTCGTGGGTTTGCGGGGGGGTGTCGATGGGCAGGACACGCAGACTGCCGGACATACCCAGATGAATCAGCAGGGTGCCTGCCGTGTCGCAGGTCAGCAGAAGATATTTTGCGCGACGGCTGATCTGCTGCACGGTGCGGCCTGGCAATAAGGTTGCCAGGTCGGGCAGGGGCCAGCGCAGGGTCTGGCGACGTACGATCACACTGGTGATCGTACGTCCGGTCAGGTACGGGCTGATACCGCGCCGGGTGGTTTCGACCTCAGGCAGTTCCGGCACTGGCTAAAATCCGTTGGTGATCGGATAGCGTCGTTCCCGTCCGAAGGCGTGTCGGGTGATCCTGATGCCAGGCGCAGCTTGGCGTCGTTTGTATTCGTTACGGTCTATCAGACGGGTGATATGCCGGACTGTTGCTGCATCCAGACCATCTGCAATAATTTGTGCAGCTGATTCGGCCTGTGTGACATAACGTTCAATGATCGTATCCAGAACCGCATAATCCGGCAGGCTGTCGCTGTCCCGCTGATCCGGGCGCAGCTCGGCAGAGGGCGGGCGTTCCAGCACACGTTGCGGAATCACCGGATCAGATTGGTTGCGCCAGCGAGCCAGTGCATACACGAGCTGTTTGGAAACGTCTTTCAGTGGCGCAAATCCGCCATTCATGTCGCCGTACAAGGTGGCATAACCGACTGCGAGTTCACTTTTGTTGCCTGTCGTCAGTAACAGTGCGCCGGTCTTGTTGCTGATGGCCATCAGGATCAGGCCCCGGCAACGGGCCTGGATGTTTTCTTCGGTCGTGTCGGTCGGCAGGTCGGCAAACAAGGGATCCAGAATCATCCGGAAGGCCTGCACTGCAGACTCAATCGGCAGACTATGATGAATGACGCCTGAGGTTGTGGCTTGTTCGGCGGCATCCTGATTGCTGATGTCCGCTGTATAGCGGGACGGTAATAAGATGGCCTGCACTGCGTCAGCACCCAGCGCATCCACTGCAATTGCCAGAGTCAGGGCAGAATCAATGCCGCCGGACAGGCCCAGAATCACCTGCTGAAAGCCGTTTTTGCGCACATAATCGCGGGTGCCGCAGACCAGTGCCTGATAAGTCGCAGCGAGTGGTGTCGGCAGGGGGAGCAGCGGCTGACAGGGTTGCGGGTTGCCTGCATCATCCAGTGTGACAATGATCTCTGCACTGGCAAAGGTCGGGGCACGAGTGATCAGTTGACCGGTATTCGCCACGACAAACGAACTGCCATCGAACACCAGTTCGTCCTGTCCGCCAACCTGATTCACATACAGGGTATGCCACTGGTGTTGTTGTGCCAGTTGTTGCAGACGGGCTTCACGTTCAGCGGCCTTACCCTGATGAAACGGTGAGGCGTGCAGACTGAGCAGCCAGTCAGCCCTGGCAGTTGCCTGCATGGCTGGATCGTGCCAGACATCTTCGCAGATGGCGAGCGCAAAGCGGATGCCGGCCTGACAGAAGGTGACTGACTGTCTGCCGGTCGCAAAATAACGCCGCTCATCAAATACACCATAGTTCGGCAGTTGCTGCTTGCGGTATTCTGCCAGTATCTGGCCATCGCGGATTGCGATGGCCAGATTGTAACGTTGACCGGCCCGCAGGCCGGGGCAGCCGAACACCAGCGTGATACCGGATACCTGTGTCAGCAGTTGCTGTACGGCATGATCCACCCGTTGCTGGCAGGCGGGTCGCAATAACAGGTCTTCCGGGGGATAGCCGGTGAGTACCAGTTCCGGGTATACCACCAAGTCAACCTGTTGTGCCCGCAATCGTTCGGCACAATCCAGCATCAACTGACAGTTGGCCTCAACAGCACCCACAGTGGGATTGATCTGCGCCAGAGCGATCTGCATCAGTGGTTGCATCCATCATCAGGGGTACCTGATATTCCGGTAAACATCCTCGGGCTATAAATTTCAGATTCGATGTTCGTCAGTTTCAGCTGGTTGTCGGATATATTCTCCGGGTTGATAATAACACAATCATTGTCAATGACAGGGCTGGCAGCACTTGGCACTATAAATCCGGCATAGTGCGGATTTTGCAGAATTTCTGACCCTGATATCTGAGTAGATAGCGGGTAAGGATAGTTTTTCCAGTCGTCCGGCAACTCGCTGAGAGTCAGGATTTTTAATGCAGCTTTGTCGCTGATTTCATATATTCCCATTCTGTAGTGTTCAGGAATCATATGAGGCGACGGTATGTAACTGGCCATTTCGATCATGGCTACTGAAGCACTCAGGGCAAAATACATAACGGGTATGCCCGGTCGGTTCCATCTGGCACCATTGCGGTAGCTGGCACCAAGTCCGGAATAGTTTTCTAATTGTTCTGATGCGCCAATCCGGAACAGGCGCATCAGGAGAATTCGCCCCACTTGATAGCATTTAAGACCTGGGAAACCCACTTTCTACCCTCAAAGGTATCAAATAAGTCCAGCGGACGTTCATTATTCAGTGCGGGTACACGTGTATTCAGCCATTCACGCGCAATATCTTTGTTACCGAACACATCAGTCGCCAGTACAAAAATACGCATAGCGTCCAGCAGTTCTTCTGACGTATCACTTCCCAGTTTTTTGCAGTGGTATACGTGAGCCACGTCTGACAGGCTGACACCAAGTATTTTACTTAATATAGTGCTGTCGCCACATGCCTCAACAAATACCTTTGCGGCGACGCCGGGAATACCTTCTCTCACTGTGCGAATAAATACCGCGCTATTCGTAAGTGTATTCCCCGGAATCTGCATTTGTACTGCATAATCATGATTTGCTTCAGGCATAATCAGTTTTTTTCAAGAAAACATGATGCTAAGTAACCGGACGGTAGTAATTTGTATTATCAAGTACTCCAGAATAGTCCGATGTGAGTTCAAAAATACCGTTTCTCCTGCTTCAGCTCAAAGTACCACCTGATACCTCCGGCTACCGCTGTCGGCCATGGAGAGTGAATCGATGGCCGAGAGTCCCTAAGTAGGCGTCAGGCGCGAGCGTGTGGTCGGAGTCGTTTCAGGACCGGTAGGCTCCCAGACACGGTGAAGACCATTGCAAAGCGCATCCGATACGCCATAAAGCCATTTGAGGGAACCTATCATGCCATGTGAACCAGCTGGAAGTATGACATGGTAAGTGGACGCAGGGCGAACCTGGGAAAAACAGAGTTGTCGCCATTTTACGAGTCCTATCTGGTGGCATAGACGCCACCAGATCTCACGAAGGATAACGCGCGCCCCCTTGTTCGGCGGCAGTTTTACGCCGTTGAATAAATTAGAGACTGAAGCACTAACTTTGGCGTTCCTCCAGCGCGAAGTAGTTTTTGCGCAGTAATGGTGAAGCCATGCGTAAAAAGAGCTGCACCAATAGGAATGCCGCCTTCTTTCAGCCCGATACGAGCTTGGTTAATTGCGACTTCTAACATTTCTTCATATGTCATTTGGCCTACTCACTTGGTTGCAGTTTAAAGGTACTTCTAAAAACTGGTGCCATATTTTTTGGTGTATGCTGTCGGCTATTAGTCTCGGGTAGTGAGCTAAATGTGTTGTTCATGTAAATGTCAGGCTGAAAACTGCATATGGGTGCGATTCAAACTGATGTGGTGATCTCAGTGCCAGCGTTATCCGGGTATGGCTCTCCGAGGTACGCCGTAAACCCATCCGTGGGGGCTCGGCTGCGGCCGTCCAGGCCGCAGACGCCCTCGGAGAGCCATACCCGGATAACGCCTTGCAGCGCAGTAGTTATAACGACCTGCGAGGCTACTTTCAGGATGAGACCGCGTCATTCCGCGCGAAGTCGCGGAATCCATAGCCTGGGGAAAGCTGATACTGAAGCTGGGTACCATCAGGTATCGTGTGTCCGGGTATACCAGTGACATCAGTTTGAATTGTTCCCCTCATCAGGGTGCGATAACTGTTGAGCCACCCAGATAGGGTTGCAACACGGTGGGTACCCGGATACTACCATCTGCCTGCTGATAGTTTTCCAGCACGGCTACCAACGTCCGACCAACTGCCAGGCCAGAGCCGTTCAGTGTGTGCAGTAAGGCTGGCCTGCCGCTGGCGGGATCCCGCCAGCGGGCCTGTAGCCGCCGGGCCTGAAAATCCAGAAAGTTGGAACAGGATGAGATTTCGCGATATTGGTTCTGGCCCGGCAGCCAGACCTCCAGATCGTAGGTCTTGCTGGCCGCAAAGCCCAGATCGCCGGTGCACAAGGTCACGACCTGATACGGCAGTTCCAGCTGCTGCAGAATGGCTTCAGCGTGTCCGGTCAGCACTTCCAGTGCCCCGGCAGAATCTTCAGGCCGCACTGCCTGCACCAGCTCCACCTTGTCAAACTGGTGTTGCCGGATCATACCGCGGGTATCCCGTCCGTATGAACCTGCTTCAGACCGGAAACAGGGGGTGTGTGCGACCCAGCGACAGGGCAGTTGTTCTGCCGGCACAATCTGCTGGCGTAACAAATTGGTTACCGGTACTTCAGCTGTCGGTATCAGAAACAACGGCATTCCGTCCAGTTGAAACAGATCCTGCTGAAATTTCGGTAACTGGCCTGTGCCATACAGACTGTCTGCATTGACCAGACAGGGTACCTGCACTTCGGTATAGCCATGTTCCTGCGTGTGGGTGTCCAGCATGAACTGCGTCAGTGCGCGATGTAATCGCGCTATCTGGCCCTGCATCACCACAAACCGCGCGCCGGCCAGGGTTGCTGCCCGGTCAAAATCCAGCTGACCCAGATGCGCACCTAAATCAACATGATCCTGCGGCGTAAAATCAAATGTCGGCGGTTTTCCCCAGGTTCGCACCACCGGGTTATCCTGCGCCGCATCGCCCGTTGGCACCGAAGCATCCGGCAGATTCGGAATCTGCAGGCTCAATTGACGTAACTGATCCTGCACCTCATCCAGAGTCTCAGCCGTCTGTTGTAGTCGTCCGCCCAGATCTGCGACCTGATCCAGCAGGGGCTGGATGGCTTCTCCGCGCGCCTTTGCCTGCCCGATCTGTTTCGACCGGGTATTACGTTCGTTCTGTAATTGTTGTGTCTCAACCTGAAGTGTCTTACGCCGGGTCTCCAGTGCTTGAAAATGGCTGATATCCAGCGCAAAGCCACGTTGCGCCAATCGCGTAGCGATAGCAGAGATATCCTGACGCAATAGCGCGGGATCCAGCATAACAATACCTTGCAGAGATGTGTCGTGGTGAGGCTTAAGGTGACTTACAAATACACTGATACCGAACAAGTGATCAGGGTTGCGCTTCAAACTGATGTGGTGATTTGCTACCACAGGTTTCTGGCAAGCGTTATTCTGATCTGCTCTCCGAGGGTCGCCAGAATACCCGTCCTGGGGGCTCGGCTGCGGCCGTCCATGGCCGCAGACGCCCTCGGAGCGCAGATCAGAATAACGCCCCGTTTTTATGTGCCCCAGCTATTACGCCACATCAGTTTGAATCACACCCCGGCAACAAGCTGAGCGTATCACATATAATGGTATAAATTAATTGCGAGATCGCCTAACTTAATAATGCTGCTATAGTTGCTAGTTTTTGCAGATTTTTTTCAGAACCGATGTCTCTTCTGTAATCTAAATCACCGGTTATATGATGATCTATCGCATCATTGATGTGCTGAGACGCCTCCGGTATCGTGTCAGCAACAGCACCAATGGCGACAACTCTTGATGTCTTTAAGGTATGATAGTGCTGGTTGTCCTGTTTTTCTGCTGAAGCAAAAAAGATCTTCAACCCTGCTTGTTTTATCCCGGCTTCGTTGACTGAGAAGCTGATGATTTCTTTGCTGGCTTCAGGATATTCCTGCGCAACCAGATATTTAATAACAGACGCTTTTTTTATAAAGCTGACCTTGTCCTCATGCAAGGTTTTATGCCACAGATCTCTGATTAAACCAGAAAAAGAACTTTGCAGCACTGAGAGTATATTCAGACCTTCCGGATCTCCGAACCTCCCGTTAAATTCCATAAACTTAATGCCTTGACCGGTTTTAAAGAAACCACCATTTAACACGCCATTGAAAAACAAGCCTCTTTTTTTCATTTCATCAATCACTGACTGCATGATATATTCACAATCAGCCAGGTCCTGGTCCTGCATGAAAGGAAGTTTTTTTTCGTTGTTTGTAAAACATCCCATACCACCGGTACCGGCACCAAGGTCGTTCTCTGAACGGAACGGGTAATCATAACTGGCTGGAGATAATACCAGATTTTCTCCGTCAGTTAATCCCATCACAGTAAACTCAATACCTTCCAGTCTTTCGACTATCAATACCTTTTCTGCGGGGTTTTTAATTAAGAGTTGTTTTGTATAATCGGCAGCTTCTGCATAAGATTTCAGGTGTTCAGGCATCACTTTAACGCCCTTGCCACCAGTCAGGCCCTGCGGTTTCACAACGATCTGAATGGCCTGATTCTCGAAATCTCCAATCACTCCGGATATGTCTTTAACTGAGTTTACGACTTTATATAAAGGCGTAAACTCAGGACAGACCTTATTCACCAAGTCTATGGAATAGATTTTGTCCCATTCTATTCTCGTGGCTTCTTTTGTTCCGCCAACCGCTTTGATGTCGCATGCAAGGAGCGCATCTATGACACCAGCAGCCAGAGGCCCGTCAGCACTGACAAAGGCATAATCAATATGATTTTTTACTGCATATTCAGCGATTCGTGCTGAGTCAGCCGGATCACAAATCAGGTAACTTCCACCAGAGCGTGCAACATTTTCGATAATCGTCGGATTATAGTGGCCGGTAATCGCGTGTAGTTCTGTATCCTGTGCTAAATGTTCAGCAAAAGCACTTTCTCTTCCACCGCTGCCAACAATTAAAAACCTTTGTTTATTCATTCCTGGTACCGTCTGAAAAATAGTGACAGAACATGATTATGCCATTGGCCCTGGTGTGCCAGATCAGTTTGCATTGCACCCCTGCCAGTGGGTGGTTGCCCAGCACCAGAATGCCGCAATAGTGCGCACATCCGACGGTAGCTGTGTCGGCTGTAAAAAAGTCCAGGCCGCCTGCAGGGCCTGCAGTGGTGCTGCCGGATCAATCGGTCGTGCTGCATCACGCTTGCTCAGCTTGTTACCATCGTCCCCCGGCACCAGTGGCACATGCTGATAGGTCGGTGTGGCATAGTCCAGCTGTTGTTGCAGATAGACCTGGCGGCAGCTGCTCTCGAGTAAATCGGTGCCGCGTATCACATGGGTAATTCCGGCAATCTGATCATCCACAACGACCGCCAGCTGATACGCAATCACGCCATCCCGGCGGCGTACAATAAAGTCGCCACAGGTTCTGGCCAGGCCCTGGCAGAGACTGCCCTGCCAGATATCCGGTACTGTGATCGCCTGATCATGCGTCCTGACACGCAGGGCATAGCCCGCCGTATCAGGATGATCCAGTGTGCGACAGGTTCCCGGATAAGTCGTTCGCCCCTGTAGTTGCCGGCGTGTGCAGTGGCAGGCATACAGCAGGTGATCAGCACGCAGTCTGGCCAGGGCGGCAAGGTAGGCTGACTGGTGCTGGTGCTGATATTGTACGGGTTCCTGCCAGCGGAATCCCAGTTGGCGTAATGTCCGGATAATCTGCGCGGTAGCGTCCGGACGGCAACGCGCCTGATCAATGTCATCTATCCGTAACAGCCAGTCTCCCTGATGCTGCCGGGCTTCCAGAAAGCTCGCCATCGCCGTGACCAGTGAGCCCAGATGCAGTGGCCCGCTTGGCGTGGGCGCAAAGCGTCCCCGGTAGGATACAGGCATGGCTGATTCTCCTGTCAGCACCCGCACCTGAAGCATAGCTTGAGCTTCCGGGCTGCTCAGGTATAATATGCATCTGTTTATACGGGTCGTTAGCTCAGTTGGTAGAGCAGTTGACTTTTAATCAATTGGTCGGGCGTTCGAATCGCCCACGACCCACCAGTCTGTATCGCCGGGTACGCATTTGCGGCCCGGCTTTTTTTTGCTCTGAAATATCGTCCGGCTTTTTCTGACGGGAAGGATTCAGCTCTGAGTCCGGTAGTGCGCCATCAGAATCTCAGCTACCTCCGGGCGTGAGAAGCTGGTCGGCAGGGGCTTCCCCTGGCTGAGCATTTCGCGCACCCGTGTACCCGAGAGCAGGACGAAGTCCTGCGGTGTATGGTCGGGGGCTTCACGCATCATGACCACCTGATTCAGCTTTCTGGAATAGGCGGTGTGGTCAGCATTAAAGATCTGAATCTGCAGGGCATCGTCCGGCACTTCTTCGTCAAAAATGGTCTGCGCATCAAACGCACCATAATAGTCACCGATACCGGCATGGTCGCGTCCGATAATAAAGTGGGTGGCTCCCATATTCTGCCGGAAGTAGGCATGTAACACGGCTTCACGTGGTCCGGCGTACAGCATATCAAAGCCATAACCGGCAATCATCACGCTGTCTGGTGCAAAATAATGGGCAACCATGGTGCGGATGGCTGTATCACGGACTGCGGCCGGAATATCCCCTGACTTGAGTCTGCCCAGCAGCATATGGATGATCAGGCCATCACAGCCGAGTCGTTCCATCGCGATCTTACATAACGCTTCATGCGCCCGATGCATCGGATTGCGGGTCTGAAAAGCGACAATCTTCTGCCAGCCTGTAGCAGTGATGGCCTCACGAATCTGGCCTGCGGTGCGGAAGGTGTCAGGAAAGTCTTCGGTAAAGTATGAAAAATTCAGCACCTGTAGCGGGCCGGATAGCAGTATGTTGCCCTCTTGGTTAAAAGTGGCAACCCCGGGATGCTGCGGATTCTGTGTGCGATACACACACTGTGTGATGCGGGCTTTATCTGCTGCGTTCAGGGTTTCTATAGCATCCAGAGTCAGAATAGCGAGTACCGGATTACCGGCACGATTCGGATCACGCAGCGCAATACGCTGACCGGGTTGCAGTGCCGCACTGATCTGATCTGTCAGGCACAGCACCGGTAGCGGAAAGAAGATGCCATTCGTCAGTCGCATCTGTTGTGCGCTGCTCAGCGCATCGGCCAGATTCATGAAGCCGGGTAACGGGCTGAAATAGCCAGCTCCCAGCATTACCGCATTGGCTGCAGACTGCGAACTGATGATCAGGCCGGGCAGTTGTTCAGCTTCGGTCAGGTATGCCTCCCGTTCTGCGGGATCGGTAACGAAGCAGTCCTGTAATCGCGCAGAACCAACCGGTGGTATCATAAAGTGTTTCCTGTTTGCGGGTAGAGGGTGTCTTCCACTGTAGCGCACAAGATGTGGCCGAGCAGAATGTGGCTTTCCTGAATGCGGGGCGTATCCTGACTCGGGACACACAGGCACAGGTCACACAGGCCGTGCATCCGGCCACCGGTTTTTCCGGTCAGGCCAAGACAATACAGATTCTGACTGCGCGCCTGATGCAGCGCCTGAAGCATATTGGCAGAGTTGCCGGATGTTGAAATCGCAATGAATATATCACCAGGTCGGGCGAGTGCTTCAATCTGGCGGGCAAAGATACGATCATACGTATAATCGTTACTGATCGCAGTGAGCGTTGAGGTGTCCGTGGTCAGGGCGATCGCAGCAAGACCGGGCCGGTCAATATAAAACCGGCTGACCAGCTCTGCCGCAATGTGTTGTGCATCTGCTGCTGAACCGCCGTTACCCGCAATCAATACTTTATGTCCGGCACGATAACCGGCAATCATCTGGTCGCCGGCCTGTTCGAGCTGGTTCAGTATCCGGGTATCGTGCAGCAAGGCTTGTTTGACTGCAATACTGTCAGCGATCTGATCCGTGATCGTTTGTTTCAGCATGATGTTTCAGGGGTAAGAACGGTAGGATAAAGATCTTACAACAGATGTAAAAACGGATCGGCACAATATGTCAGAATCTGCTGAGTGCTCAGATCGGGAGACAAACTGAAGGGCATACCCGGGTTGTGGTCGGTTGGAGATTGCAGAAGGGCAGGGGCAGGCAGGATGAGTGTCCCGCACCGGATGGTGCGGGAGCGGGTTGATGGATAACGGCGTCAGCCGATGTCCTTAGCAGAGTGGGCTATTATTGTGCTGGCTTAATCCAGATCGGCGAAGACCAGGCGCGTTCCTGAATGGTCGCCGGTACACCTTCAGGCGGCGCGGTACCCAGATCATGGGCATCATAGGTCGACCAGCGCGGTGTATGCGCTTCCAGCACCCGGGCATAATAAAATGCCGCCTGACTGGCATCATAATCCGGGTCGGTCCAGGTCGTGCTCAGTTCAGGTTCTCCGACGTTTTTACCATCCACAACCTTCGCATAGCTGGCTGCGGCAATATCCACGCTATTCGTGATCGGTGGCAGCCGGTTACGATAATTCGGATCAGGTTGCCGGTTCTCCGGATCAGACCAGACGACATCGTATACCTTCTCCTGCGTGTTACCTGCATTGTCTAACCAGCCCTTCACGATCTGAATCCGGTCCAGATAAGCTGAATCAGGATCGCTTATTGCCATCACCATAAACTTCGGTCCTGTGGTTGTGGCTGCGCTATCACTGGCATCCAGTTCACCACCCATAGGTACACCGTTGTTGTAGCCAGTCTGGATATCCACAGTATCGCCGAAATTCCAGCCACCGAAGAAGCGCACCTGAATACGGGTGCCGCTGGTAGCGAAGGTTTCGCGATCATGAATGGACTGCCAAAGGTCGTCCCGTGTGTTGCTTTCTGCCCAGACACCGGTAATGGCCCCCGGATTGGTGTAGATCGTTTTCGCCCAGCCAGGGACCTCACCTGTGGCGCGTTGCGCCGGGCTGGCATCTTCCGGTCCGTGTGCTCCCTTCCAGTCGTATTCCTCCACGTCTGAGGTCAGGCCGTTATGATTATCGGTACCACCAACAAAGCCTAGCTGGTAAGGATTAACGCCACCGAACTGTTGAGCCTTCTGCAAGCCATCCTTCAGGCCTTCACGTACCCAGTTCGAGCGGTGATGCAGGCGCGAATTATTGATGACGTCAAACGTCTCAAAATCGGCAAATTCATCCAGTGGGCTGAAGATGCGCGAGACCTCAGAGTTCTGTTTGGCCTGCATCATTTCAATGGCACGTTCAAATTTTGCTCTGGCGTTCACCCAGTCCTGATCAATCGGGTCACCATCCAGTTTGGTCACCGGGAACATCAGGCCTTTGCTGTAATTGCTGTTGTGCGGAATCGCCAGTACCGGAGAATTCAGTCCGGTCTCTGATGAATAGATTTCCAACTGAGCCCACAGATCTTCCGGTTTGTTGCTGTCCAGTGCACTGAAGGGCACATTGGGTAGCTGATCGCCTTGCGCGCTTCTGAAGATCACGTTGCGGTGCAGGTTGGCACTGTTCGGCGCAGAAGACCATTCATAGGCATGTAGTGTGGTGAACACGCCAGGCTCATTATGGGCTTCAGTCACATCCACGATCTTCTGCCAGGTATTGTTGCGCCCGGCGCAGCCCGCTTCCTGTCCCAATTTAGACGGGACACCTGCGCGGGTAGAACGTTGTACGAGTTCCACAAAGACCAGTTCGGAAACGAATTCTGAATTGGTCGGATTGCGGATCAGTACTGACATGGGCTTATCATAAAGACCACTGTCCGGGTCAGTGGAGGCATAGGACTCGCCGAAAAATTCCGCATGGTCTGTAATGGCGGCGAAATCCAGTGGTTTATGCAGGCGCGCCATACCACCGGGTACTGCAACCGCTTCACCCTTCGCGAAGCGATACGCCATATCTGGTGTGATCTTATTACTGCCCATACCCATATAGGCATCCAGCGAATACATGATATGCATATGCTGCTCACCAAAATACGCTTTTTTCAGCGGGTCAGAGGCGACGCTGGCTGGTTTGGTGGCATTGTCAATGGTTATGGTTGGCGTGATTGCACACGGATCAGCCATTGCGCCGACACTCAGCAGAGCCGTCCCTGCTAACAGAGGGCCTGAGAGATATTTCATAGAATATAATCCTAATATAGATTAATTTTTTAGGTTCGGGCTTAATGCATATCAATATTCCACTGCATTATTCGGACTCGGACCATAGCAAATGAAATTATTATTGTCCAACAGAATGCAACATGAAGTAACAGAGCGCATAGCAGATCTGCGTACACAGATTGAACAACATCACTACCGGTATTATGTGCTGGATGACCCGCTTATCCCGGATCATGCGTATGATCAGCTGTTCCAGGCATTGCTCACATTAGAGGCACAATATCCTGATCTGGTTACCGCTGATTCGCCGACGCAGCGTGTTGGTGCGCAGCCACTGGCCGCCTTTGATCAGGTCGTGCACAAGGTGCCGATGCTGTCACTGGAAAATGTGTTTGATGCTGCTGGCTTTGTCGCATTTGATCAGCGGGTGCGCGAGCGGCTGGGTGTGTCTGAGCCGGTAGGTTATGTAGCAGAGCCAAAGCTGGACGGGCTAGCGGTCAGTCTGCGTTATGAGCAGGGTCGTCTGGTGCAGGCAGCTACCCGGGGTGATGGCCGCCGGGGTGAGGATGTCACCCTGAATGTGCGTACTATTCCCTCAGTACCGCTGCGTCTGCTGGGCAGCGGCTGGCCGGAGCAGCTGGAGGTGCGGGGTGAGGTGTTTATGCCACGGGCCGGTTTCGAACAACTGAATACGCGTCAGCGGACACTGGGCGATAAGACCTTTGCGAATCCACGCAATGCAGCAGCTGGCAGTCTGCGCCAGCTGGATCCCGGCATTGCGGCACAACGTCCGCTGGACTGGTTATGTTACGGGTTTGTCACCGACACCCGGTTGGCAGAGACGTATTCTGCAGCACTGCAGTTGTTGCAGTCCTGGGGGTTGCCGGTTTCGCCCTGGTTGCGCCAGCTGTCGGAGGTTGCGGCATGTCATGTGTATGTCAGGTGGATACAGGTACAGCGCGATCAGCTGGCGTACGATATTGATGGTGTTGTGTTTAAGGTGGACCGGCTGGCTGATCAGCAGCGGCTGGGGTTTGTTGCGCGTGCACCGCGCTGGGCCATTGCGCATAAGTTCCCGGCACAGGAAGAAATCACTCAGGTGGAGGCGGTTACCTTTCAGGTCGGACGTACCGGTGCGCTGACTCCGGTCGCGCAGCTCAGGCCGGTTGCAGTCGCGGGTGTGCAGGTGGGTCATGCCACCCTGCATAACATGGATGAGATCCTGCGTAAGGATGTGCGGGTCGGGGATACGGTGGTAGTGCGCCGGGCGGGTGATGTGATTCCTGAGGTGGTGCGGGTATTGCCACAACGGCGCACTGCGGATGCGATACCGGTGGTGTTGCCGGTAGCCTGTCCGGTGTGTGGTGCGGCTGTGTTGCGTCTGCCGGATGAGGCTGTGGCACGGTGCAGTGGTGGCCTGTCCTGTGCGGCACAGCGTAAGCAGGCGATCCGGCATTTTGCTGCACGTAAGGCACTGGATATTCGTGGCCTGGGGGATAAACTGATTGATCAGCTGGTGGCGCAGGGACTGGTGCGCGATCCGGCAGATCTGTTCAGCTTATCCCCGGAGGTGCTAGCCGGGCTGGAGCGGATGGGTGAAAAGTCAGCGGCCAATCTGCTGGCAAGTCTGACGCAGGCGAAACAGACCACCCTCGGGCGTTTTCTGTTCGCACTGGGTATTCCGGGGATTGGTGAGACAATGGCGCAACAACTGGCAGATCAGTTTGGCACACTTGAGGCGATACAACAGTTGCGCCTGTCCGATCTGATTCCGCTGAAGTTAAGCCAGGCGGGTAAACTGTATCAGGTATGGATCGCTGCAGCCTTACCACCGGCACAGCCGGTAGCGGATCTGATGCCGCCGACCGAACTGGGCTGGTGTCTGCCGGTACACGTCCGTTTGCTGGCAGAGCGGTTCTGTACGGTTGCTGATCTGCTGGCAGTATCGCCTGCTGAATGGGCGAATGAGCCGACCTGCCGGATTGCCGGGATGGGCAATAATCTGGCTGAAAAGCTGGTCACCTTTTTTCAGCAGACGCATAATCAGACGGTCATCGTACGGTTGCGTCAGGCCGGACTGGTCTGGTCTGCGCCGGTCCGGGCGGTGCAGGGACATCCTGTGTCGGGTTGTACCTTTGTGCTGACCGGTACCTTAACGCAGCCACGTCAGGTGTATCGGGAACGTCTGCAGGCGTATGGCGCGAAGGTCGCTTCCGCTGTGTCTGCACAGACTGATTATGTTGTTGCCGGTGAGGCGGCTGGGAGCAAGCTGATGAAGGCACGTCAGTTAGCGGTGCCGGTTCTGGACGAGGCGGCTTTGCTGCGGCTGCTGGATGCATCTGAAGCGTCCTGATTCAGTCGCAGTATTATCCAACTGGAGTTACGCCCTACACATAACGTCATTCTGCGCGGCAGCATCGCTGCCATCGCAGAATCTTCCTGATTTACCCGCCAGATCTACGCAAATCCGGCGCCGCTGGCGATGGATTCCGCGACTTCGCTACGCTTCGCGCGGAATGACCTGTGGGGCCATTCAGACGGCAGAATGAGTAGCGGTAGGCAGGAACAAATTAAATGAGTGCGGTAGCACAAACTAAATGAGTGCGGGGCTTGATGGTACTTTGTGGTGGTACTTGGGACTGAAAGCCGAGAAAGGCTGCCGCAGATGAGATGTCGGAGAGGCAGAGACTCCAGGCAACCTGAAGTCGATTTCCAAAGGTTAGATGCTGGGAGTGCCTAAAGGCACTAGAATGCCTCCGGAAGCCGCTTTATGCTCATAATCACCCACCCTGCTAGGCCATCGCTGACTTTGTCAGACGGCAGGATATAGATCACTTCAACTCGGGTACTACGCCCTGTATATTCAGGCTCTGACCCTGGATGTGTCCGGAAAGTTTCACGAAGATCCAGCAGGTCGCCAACAGCGTAACCACGATCGTTGTATCGGTACTCAAATGTCTTGATGCCAGAGATTACGTCGTTGTAGTAATCAGTATCTATCTTGAGGGTATGCAGCATAGGGATCATAGCAGGTCAACGTTTGAGGAAGCTTCCGACACCTTTGATGCTGACAGCGGCAAGTACCACGATAAACATCAATTCACCCAGATTGACGTCCAGATCCCTGAGTTGCTGAATGCCAAGGTTGACGGAATCCAGGTACCGCATGTCACCCGTGAAGCCACTGATGATGGCTGACAGGAACAGCAAAACGAAGGGCGAGGTGATGATTATGGTGACGTACTCATCCTTCCAGGTGTTGTTCTCGTTGGACTTTGATAAGGCCTCCCATTCGTCATCATTCAGCTCTAACTGATAAGCTGAATCCTGCTTAGCCAGTGCGATCTTTGCTTTGGCTGATTCTGCCGCTTGTTTACGCTTCTCGCGGGTCTGATAAGCATCGGATATGGGACTTACCAGGGTGCCCAGAAAACTGCTCAATATGCCCATTTTTCAACCTTGTGACATGTGCTGTCTGTACAGCTTGCGGTAGTAAGTCAGAGACTTCGGCGTACTGCCGGTTTTTTGATCGGCACCAAATTTCTTCGGGCCATAATGATCCACGACATAAGCATAGATAGCAGCCCAACGCCAACGGGATTCGACCATCATATCCCAGAAGATATCAAGTACCTGTTGCTTGGTCAGCGGCACTGTATCGGCGTACTGACACAGAACATCATGCACCAGGCTGGCATCATATAACCAGGGTTTACCGAATTGCCATGGGCCGTCTGGGGTGCCGATGTAGAACAGACCCAGAACGCAGTACTTATAACTACAGCCATCCCATGCATATCCACGGTATATAGTGAGTCTGCCATCACGGATGCAGCCCCATTCTGAGCTGAATTCAATGCCTGCGAAATGTTTATGCCGGTACTTCGTATCTGAATCCAGCCGGTACTTCCAGACAGTCATGTGTAATACCTGAGTGTTTTATGACTTAAGTTTTGATACGGCTTTTTTTGCCTGAGAGTCCAGTTCAGCCAGACACGTCTGGATCTGGTCGAAGGTCTGACATGCACGAATCTGCCGCTTGGCAGACGACTCCAGCCCGTCAACCACACTGACAACAACTGCGAGTTGTTCAGCTTTGCCCGCCTGCTTTTCAACCAGTTGCTCCGGAGTCTCTCCAAGCCCTCTGGAATCCGCTTCAATCTGAAGTACCTGCATATCAGACAATGTCGCACTACCGGTACGCACACGCATAACGCGCTGGGCTTTATCAGCCCAGCCAGCCAGCTGGTATGGGTCGGCCTGGCCAACTAGAGAAACCCTGGTCTGACTGGCATAATCAACAATCTGCGCCAGAGCCCATGATCTCAAATCTTTAATATCCATAGTGATATCAGACAACTGACAACCTTCATTCTGCGCAATGAATGCAGCTACTTCTGAATATTCATCGGGGTTGTTCAGTATTGCAAACTCATCGCCATTGACTTTTACAGAAATCATTATAAAACACTCTTGGTAGAAGCAAACCCGACCACGTCCTCATGAGAGAAATCGGGTACGACAGCGGTATTAAATGCGGCAACTGAAAAAGTTGTATAGTAAGTATTCTTAAGAAAAAATCTAAGAACCAGAAAACCATCTTTATCCAGATAGCTATCTGGGCTATGGGATCCTTTGTTTTTTTACGAATCAGTGATTTAGTTGATGGATAACAATAACCTGAAATATGTTCATCAATAATATCAGACTGCCCATAAGCATAACCATAAACGTGAAACAAATACATATAACTGGATTTATTGACATTAACAGGGGTTTTCAAATGAAAAAATACGTTAGAATTGGTGCCAATATTAATATTTTCAGATTCAAAACCGCCTTCCGATGTTCCGTCTTTTGTCTGGAAAATATGACCCTGGAAAAAAACCATCTGACGCGAACCCGGTCGACTGGTATCGCCCAAAACCGCATCTTTATAAAACTGGTCAACCTGATCTGAGACTGATTCGAGCTTTGTATCAACTTTTTCAGTACTTGCAGTCAGATGACCATCTGCCTGTTTTTTATGATCGGCCAGTTGCTTTTCAATCTGGGTCTTCTGATCCGAAAACTGCTTGCCAGACAGGGTCTGCAGCTCATCAAAGCGGGTATTCTGCTCGGAGTTGACCTGCTGGATGGTATTCGCCAGTTCACGGTTAGCGGCAATGCTATCGGTAAACAGTTGTTCGGGTGTGGTGGAACTCAAGACTTAACTCCTAAAACGTAGCGGGCATGATCATTGATCTGACGGGTCAGTTCAGCATTAAAGGCCGCCATGACTGACAGGTGTGACAGATGGTTTTGTTGTATGGTTTGTTCAGCCTGAACCAGGCGAGTCATGTTATCGGTCAGTGCCAGATGGAACTCACGCAGATCCTGATCAAAGAACAGGTTGATCGGCAGGTTGTTGTGAACAATGTTGATGGAGCCTTCGGGGAAGGCACCCAGGAACATATCAATGCTGATGAAGCCGTGATCCAGCAAATCGGATATAACCAGCAAAGCCTTAGTCGCAGAACCATAGATAGCGATAGTCTGCTGGTTGACGTCCAGCAGGGCAAATTCGGTCAGTGCCCAGTCGTTTTTGTCGATATCCAGCAAATCGACAGAGATTTGCCAGCGACCACCATCAAACTCCTGCGCATTGGCGACTTCAAGCAGGCCGACCTGATCCTTCAGTTGTTCCACCGGGGTTCTGGACTGATCATCCAGTGGAATGTCCTGGTAGCCCTGTCCGACCGCGACATATTTAACGTCCAGTGCAACACCATCAGACTGGGTATTGATGGCGCGCTGCAGGCCGTTGACGGTCGGTACCAGGTGGATTACGTTGCTCATGGATTAACTGCCTTCAGACGCAGATGGACAGCTGCCCGCGCGGTGGCTGAGAAACCAAAGCCGGTACTGGCCTTCACCGCAACCCCGAAGCCGAAGCCGGAACGGACATTTTTAGCCCGGTCGGCGGCACGGCGGAGTTGTTCCAGTCGTTCGGCATTCAGGAACAGGGCATCATCATGGCCAGTGGCCTGGGCGGTGATGTTGATGCGGAAGGTATAAGGCTCACCCTGCGGGGTCTGATCAAACCATTCGACCAGTTCGACTTCTGCACCGAGCGCAGCAATGCTGCTGCGGACGGCGTAGACGGTACCCCGGAAGCGATGCGCACGGAGGGCATTCTTAACGACTGCGCGCTGCACATCTTCCGGCAGGTCATCCGCATAATCTTCGGCACTGAACTGCCAGGCCAGATACGGCAATACGGATGGTGCAACCCGGTCAATATACATGATGCTGAGGACATGCGTACGGGTACGCAGATCACCGGACTCGCGGGTGATCAGTTCACTCAGCGTACTGAGCGCAGCGGATTCCTGAACAGATGACGGAATTAACAACATAGAATGAATATATAAACCAGAACAGCTGATGACGTGGTACCGGAACCACGTTTTTTACGACAGATGACTATGCTGGCGGCTCATTTTGACTACAGGAGCCACTATGTCGCGTTACCAGTTATCTCAGTCTGTCTGGGAGGAAGGCAAGGAATATCAGTATGTTGAACTGAACTCACCGATCCGGGTGCGGGATCGGATTGAAGGGGTGAAGTTCAGTAAAGACCGATATGGTTATCAGGAGGCGGATGCGATTCTGGTGTATGGCCTGAGCAGGACGGGCGTGTTCAGCCAGCGTGCTGAGCGGGATGCATCCGGCCAGCTGGTCAGCCTGCAGGATGCACAGCGGCTGAATCCGGAGACGTTACTGGATCTGAGCTATCGCGATCTGGTAGAGATCACGAAGCTGAGTCAGGGCCTGGGGTTTTCCAGCTCAGCGAAGGCCAGTTCCGACAGGCCTTCCAGCACCTCAGACGAGCCGGGTACGGCAATGCGTGTGAGCTGATGCAGCTTGAGGTGAGTACCTTCCTGTACCTGCTGGAACTGAGCCATGACGACGGATGATTTTAAGCTGCAGCTGGCGGTTGGCATCAAAGACCTGTACAGCCAGGGTGCTGAACAGGTGCAGCGCGCTTCAGATGACCTGCTGGAACATCACGAACGGCTGAAACAGAGCCTGGATGATGTCGGGGCGTTTGAACAGAGTGATGCAGCCCTGCTGAAGCTGACCGAGAAGCAGAAGAAACTGCAGAAACAATATGATGAAGGCGAGGATCAGCAGCAGAAGCTGCTGGCACAGCGCAAAGCACTGATTGAGAAGCAGAAGGCCGGTCTGAAGCTGACGGCATCGGAAGAACAGCAGCTGAAGCAGCTCAATGCGCAGATAAAGCGTTCCGGTGAGGCGCAGAACGATCTGCGGGCGGAGCTGGATCATGTCACCCGCCAGGCACGGGAACAGGAACGCGCCTTTGACCGGCTCGGGACTTCGTTAAAGAAGGCCGGGGTGGATACCCGGCAACTGCGTCAGGAACAGCAGCGGCTGGAGAAAGAGCTGGAGCAGACCAGGGCGGATGCATCCGATGCATCGCGCTGGGAGAGTGCGCGCAATGTGGCCTCAGGCGGCATACTGGCCGGTGCTGCGGGCCTGGGCGGGTTTCTGAGCGGGAATATTGTGGAGTGGGATCGTTCGATCCGGCATCTGGCCGCCGGGATTGATGAACCGGTTTCACGGGTAAAGGCTTGGGAACAACCGATGCGCGCAGCCGTGAGCCGCCTGAATGGAGCCACGACACCGGAGGGATTTACGACCACGATGCGCGCTATGCGTCAGCAGATGCGGCTGACCGGACAGGCCGCGATAGATGCCAGCGAAGAAGTACATCAATTATTCAGTGTGCATCCGGAACAGGCACCGGACGAAATAATCCGCGCGGCCACCCAAGCTCAGATCGCCTGGGGTACCGAGACGGCACAGTCCACGGATCTGTTCAATAAGATACTGAACCAGTCCGGCGACCGGGCAAATGACCTGCTGGATACCTTCTGGGAGTACGGCCCGACTATCGCGCGGGCCGGGCTGGATGTGGAACAGTTCAGCGCGATGCTGGTACGCGGTGCGCAGGAAGGGGTGTGGAACTATGATGTGATCGGCGACATCATGAAAGAAGGCTACATGGCGCGGATCACCGATGTGGATGCCTGGAACAAGCTGGTCGGCGATGGTAAGAAGCCGGGTGAGATTGATACCCTGCTGGCAGACCAGCCGGAACAGGTGCGGGTACTGAAAGAAACCCTGATGCGGTTGCGGCATGGCCTGAAGGCACAGAATGAAGAACAGACCAGCCGGGCCTGGGCCGGGCTGATGACCCAATTTGCGGCTCTGAAGCATAAAGATCCGCAACAGGCCAGGAACCTGATTGAAGCGGTATTCGGGACGCGTGGCGCGGAAGAAGTGACCAGTGGCGCAATGGCCGGCATGGCAAAGGCGATCACCGATCCGCAGGCGATTCTCGGAGAGTACGAAGGTAGCCTGCAGCAGGCATTTGACCGGCAGCAGACCTGGCTGGATCAGATGTATGGTGCCGGTTCACGTTTTTTTAACGCACTGGCACAACCGGTGCAGAGATTTATAGAAATGCTGGCACCGGTCGGTGAACAGATGGTGCAACTGACCCATGCGATCACGGACTGGGTGGAAGCCACGCCCGGTCTGGCGGAGGCGATTGTCGGCCTGACACTGGCGATTGGCGCGTTGAAGGCAGTGATCCTGGCAAAAAAAGGGATTAACCTGCTGCGGGGGGTTGATCCGGACGCGATGCCGACAAAGAAAAAGCCGGGACTGGCGAAAAAACTGGCGACCGGCGCGGGGAATCATCTGAAGACCGGAGCCGCTGCAGCAGCGGGTGCAGTCGCGGTCGCCGGGAAGAGTCTGGCGACCCGGACAGCAGCCAGTCTCGGGCCGATGCTGGCACGGGGTGCTGGCATGGTCGCGCTCGGCAGTACCCCACTCGGCTGGGCCATTACCGGACTGGGTACTGCGGCCTGGATGGGCTATGAGTACTGGCCGCAGATCAGCGGCACGCTGCAGGATTTGTTTAAGGAAACCAAAGAACAGAAGAAACCGCCTGAGCAGCCAGCGGCCACTCCGGTACAGATCGGCCAGATCACCTTCAGCCCGCAGGTTGCGATCAAGGCCGACCCGGCGACCACCTCAACCGATCTGAGACAACAGATGATCACGCTGATGCGTGAGCAGCAGACTGAGTTTGTACTGGAGATGCGCAACCTGCTGGAAGCCGTGCAGGACCAGCAGGACCAGGCGTTATACGCGCGCTAAGCGGTTAATCCCAGCTGAGGGCACCACCGGTCTGGTATTCGGTGACACGGGTCTCAAAGAAGTTTTTTTCCTTTTTCAGATCCAGTGCCTCAGACATCCAGGGAAACGGATTGGTGACGCCGGGATACTGCTCCGGCAGGCCGATCTGACTGCAGCGGCGGTTAGCGATGAACTGCAGATAATCACTGAACATGTCCGCATTCATGCCGAGAATACCGCGCGGCATGGTGTCGTGCGCATACGCAGTTTCCAACTCAACCGCCTGGCGGATCAGCTGCACCATGTCAGACTGAAACGCGTCCGTCCAGAGTCCCGGATTTTCGACCTTGATCTGGTTGATCACGTCAATGCCGAAGTTCATGTGCATGGATTCATCACGCAGAATGTACTGAAACTGTTCGGCGGTACCGGTCATCTTATTGCGCCGACCCATGCTCAGGATCTGGGTGAAGCCAACATAAAAAAAGATGCCTTCAAAGATCACATAAAACGCGATCAGCTCACGTAACAGCGTCTGATCATTGTCGACCGTACCGGTGCGGAAATCAGGATCGGCCAGGTGCTGCGTAAACGGCAGAGCCCATTCCGCCTTACGCGCCACGGCAGGCACCTCCCGGTACATGTTGAATACCTCGCCTTCATCCAGCCCGAGCGATTCAATCACATACTGATACGCATGGGTGTGCAGGGCTTCTTCAAATGCCTGGCGCAGCAGATACTGGCGGCATTCCGGATTCGTGATATGCCGGTACACCGCGAGCACCAGATTATTAGCAACCAGCGAGTCTGCGGTGGAGAAGAAGCCCAGGTTGCGCTTGATAATTAACCGTTCGTCATCGGTCAGGCCATGCGGGTCTTTCCACAGCTGCACATCCGCCGTCATGTTCACTTCCTGCGGCATCCAGTGATTCGCACAACCGTCCAGATATTTCTGCCAGGCCCAGTCATATTTGAAGGGTACCAGCTGATTCAGATCAGACCGGCAGTTAATAATGCGCTTGTCATCCACCTGAATCCGGCCCGCCCCCTGCTGTATCGTAACCGGACCCTGGGCAGCAGTCGGGGCCTGTGCAGGCGCACCGCCGTGTCTTTGTACGGGCGCACCGCCGTGCGCCCCGACAGGGGCAAACGGATCGTCCCAGTTCATACCCAATCCTTCTGATCAAACCACCAGAAATGCGTTGCCGGCGGGCGTTTCTTACCCCAACACATCTTGCGATGATCCTGCAGCCAGATCAGACGCTGACCAGCCAATGCGCGTTTAATGTGTGCCCGCTGGCGGCCGGTCAGGGGGCCGGTGCGTTCCAGTTCGGATAACATCATCAGGCCATCTTCAATATCAAACGGCAGTGCGTCTGCATCCTTGATCAACAGCAAGGCAATCTTCACACTCAGCGGGCCGATGCCGCCACCCATCCAGGTGACGCCGGTCATCTGACCCTTCGCATCAAAGTTGATACCAGCCATGTTTGCGTTCTCTTTGTTTTAACTGAGCCCGGGTAATCGGATAAAAGGTCTTCGGGCCACCGGAGACACGGGCTGCAACCAGATGGCCAACCTGTTCCGAGACCCATTTAATCAACAACACCGACTGGCGTGCACCGGCACTGGTATCCTTAGTCATGCTGATCCAGACTTCATCCGGCGCGGTCAGCGCAGCGTGAAAATCGTCCGGATTCAGTTCCGGACGTTTCTGCGCGACATGCGCCTGCACCCGTTTGCCGATCTGTGCCTTCGCCAGGTCTTTGCGGCGTTTCTGCCAGAAGGGTCGGTTCGCTCTGGCGGCGAACTTCAGAATATCCGGCCACAGGCCATACTGTTGTGCTCGCGCGGCCATGCCAAGCGGCACCACATCCAGCACGGCCGCCGGATGGGCCGGGAACTGCAATTGTTTCTTCATCGCCGGGTTGCGGGTGATCTCGCCCAGATCAAACGAGCTGGGCTGCAGTTTGCGCGCCTGCGCCTCTTCATACGAAATTGGCGTCACAATCGACCGGCAGCTATGATGATTCTGCGGATAGATGGTCTGCCAGCGTTTATCGTTTCTGACCAGAATCAGGCCATCCAGTTCATCACACAGTTCTGTGGTGCCTTCATCCAGAATGGCATTGTACTGCAGATACTGCACCGTCTCAGTATCCTGCAGCTGCTGCCAGCGACCCGCATTGTACGCATTCATCATATTGTTGCGATAATGCGTCTCCAGCCAGTAAGGGTTACGCACTCCGATTCCGGCCTGCTCCAGCAGACCGGCCATCTGTTGCGTCAGATCGGCGCGGGCGGCACCGCTGCGCAGCTGCGTCTGATACAGGCCCTGGATCTGGCGGATCAGGTCTTCCTGCCCGACCTTCGCAATTGTGAAGGCACGAAACTTCAGCTTCGCATCCAGCGTATCAAACGTATCCTCTGCCTGCAGCGTATCCTTCAGAAGCCGGGGCGTGGCCACCTGGGCACGCAGAAAGTCCTCGGCTTCCGCAAACGGCACCTGAAACGGCGTCTGCGCCAGCTGAATGCTGCGAGACCCGGGCTGCAGCAACTTCTGAATATGATAGGCACCATACAGGTAGCTGACTCGCATCGCACTGACAAACTGTGCCGCATAGCCGCGCACAGCATTCGCGCGCAACGGACGTGGCCCGGCGCGTACGCCGAACCTGGCCAGCACCTCAGCACGGAGTGCCGTCAGACTGGCATCCAGACATTGTTGTTCGACCTTTTGTTGCTGGCGCAGCAGACGCGCATCCCGCACCCGGGTCGGGGTCATACCAGCAGGCTCAGATCGGTCGGGGCCGACAGCGACAGCGGTGCGCCACCCGGGGCGGGGGCTTGTGCCGCCTGACGGGCCTGCTCATCCAGCACCATCACAGCGCGGCCAGCCACCTGATTCAGTTCCAGCACCCAGGCAACCAGGGTGCGCGATAATTTGCGCAGGACGGCCTTCATATCCAGCTCAGCGACCGATTCCAGACTGGTCTGATGCGTCTTACTCATCGCATACGAACCGGTAGTCCCCTTATCCAGTGCAAGCACCTGACCGGTGATCACCTTCGAGATGGCAGCATCGTGATCGCGGATGACCTCATTGATCTCCGTAATCTTACCTTTCACGGACAGTTCTTTGATATCGCGCACCCCGGCCACCGTAACCGAATCCGCCGCACTCAGGCCAGCCAGGGCCTGAGAGATCTTAATCAGTTCAGCTTCGCCGGTCGCATCCGAAATCGCCACATGTGCCGGAACCGAATATCTATCGCCCAGTTGCTGCATCTGATCCAGTGCCTGCCACTTGGCCTGCCAGCGCGGAAAGGCGGGTTCCAGCACTGAGCAGCCATACGGATTGGTCGCATTAGCCCGGTGGGTAAAGACAATCACCTTTTTATCCGGCACATCACGCCACTGACTATCACTCGCCAGATACATCAGATGGCCGGACTTGTGAAACTGAAAACGACGCGGGTCAGAACGCTCAATCCGTTCCGGCACCATCACCCCTGCCTGCACCGACCAGAACACCTCCAGCGGTACAAAACCGTAGGCCAGGCATTGCAGCGCATCCAGCAGATCGTGTTCCAGCGTGATTTCAGCAAACACCTGATCCAGCAGACCGGTTGCGGCTGCATCGGAATCATCTGACCAGGCCCAGGGCATTCTGAGCGCAGTATGCTGGCGCAGCTGCATGGCAGAACTGACCTGATCATCCAGCAGCATCGCCTCAATCGTGCCGAAATAATCAGCGACACGCGGCACCTGATAAAAGAACGCCGGTGGCGCATGGCGATCGGTCAGGAACTGATCGGTGCTGAGTGGCCGGGTCAGCTGCCGGGTCAGCATGGCGCACCGGTCGCGGCACAGACACGAACCGCACCGACAAATGCTTTCGGCCGGGCATCCGTGTCAACACAGTCACCCAGCAGACCCTTCAGCATCGCCTTCGCATCAGACCGTTTATCAGATGCCCCGGCCTCCACTTCCGAGCGCGCATATAATTCATACACAGCCATCTTCTGAATGGCGGCCTGCAGCACCTCGGATTCATCTGTAGTGAACACCCGGCCCTGAGAGCCACAGCGCAGAATGGCCGAATAAGCCCAGCGACAGGCCGCATCCACGGCTTCTTGTAACAGGACATCATCACCCAGGGTCAGGGTGGTCAGGATCTGTTTATCCATCGCCCGGTGCATATCATGCACCGTGACCAGGGCCTTGATTCCATCTAATGTCATGCAGACGCCCCCCATAAAAAAAGGGGGCCGGGGCCCCCTTTACATCCCGACCAGGCTGACCTGTCAGACCATTAAACGACTTTCGACCAGCAGATCGCCTTCAGGGCCGGAGCCGGAATCGGCTTCGACATCGACTTGATCTTGATGCCGCTCGGATCCTGCGTCCGGATCGGGTTCGCCCAGAACGGCAGCGGTTGCAGATTTGCCTGCAGGTCATCCAGCGCGCAATACCACAGCTTGATTGGTGCACCCAGATCGACCATCACGATTTCATTGTCCGGCACTGATGACACAAAGTTGCCGGAGTTCAGGTCAGTATAGCCAGTCGCGATCAACTCAAAACTGAACTGGCCGAGACTACTGCGATCTTTGCCAATCTGCACTACAATCGCATTATTCTTCGCATTCAGATTGATTGTACCCATCAGCAGGTCGTACGCTTTTTTACCGGCGAAGATGTGCAGATTGCCGCCCCAGCCGCCTTCAGACAGCACCTTCTGCATCGCCGTCAGGTGGCTGAAGATATCCGTGGGTTTAGACGTTGCCGTCCAGGCGGTGGTCACATCCAGTCGTTGTGGCGCACCATATTCCACCTCATACACATCCAGCATATTGCCGGAATCGTCCTTCATTGGATACGTAATCCTACCGGTCATCGCCTGAGCACACAGTGCCTCTGTAGATAGTTTTATCACTTCCTGATGGGCATACAGATACGTATTCACCATCTCCTGCACACTACGCCGGGGTAAGAGCTTCATGTTGTTCAGCTCAGTAGCAGTCAGAGGCGATGAAACATCAAAGCCCTGTGGCTCAATCGTCATGTTGTCCAGACCACCGGTATGAAACGCATGCGACTGCGTACCCCGCCGCACCACCGGCACATTCCGTGTGATCTTATTCACCTCAGACAGCGGGATCGCGGGCAACGGCCATGTCCGGGCATCGCCAAACAACCGGTTTTTGATCGGGGTGTTGACCTTCGGGCCATTCTCAATCGCCTGAGCGATGGTTTTAACAGTCAGAAACTGGGTCAGATCAAGTTCCATATCAGCGTCCTTTAACAGGTTTCTTAGCAGCAGACTGCGGTGGTTCGGGGGCTAAGGCGGTATCAAAGGCAACCGCCTTCTGCTGCAGTTCAGCCACGGCATCTGCAACCGCCTGAATCAGCAGGTTGCGTTGCGGATGGTGTAACAGATTCCAGGTCTCGCCACCCAGCTTACGCACCGTCTGCCAGACCTGGTTATGTGCCTGGCTGAACGCCAGCCGGGCTGGTTTTGCATCACTCATAACAGGCTCCTAGTTCGCCCAGATGCCGGACTGACCGAGCTCGGCCAGCTGGGCATCCGAGATCGGCTTACCATTCACGGTCAGTTCTTTCTTAAACACCGTGCCATGTACCAGCACACGAGCCAGCGTTTCACGGGGCCGGTCCAGTTTTTCCGACACAACCCCGAATACGGTGCCTGCGGTGCCGTTCCAGGCGGTGACTTCACGATCTGCATTCAGCGTGACCAGTTCGCCACCACTGAATCCGGTGACGCTACTGGCAACCGCCACCGCCCGCACGACGGGCGGATGCGCACGATCGATCACCTGTTTTTCATTCAGCGTGTTGCGCTGAATCACAAAGCTTGTCATAACCTAATCCCTCAGAACTTCGCCGCCAGGGCGACAATATTGATCTTGTCATCCGGCTGATCATCTGCCAGAGCCAGCGGCTGTAAAAAACCCGGTTGCGCAGCGGGCTCCGGACAGGCCTGAATAAATGCCTGCGCCTGGGCAAACACGCCATCAGCGGCATTATCAGCCAGAGCCAGCGCATCAGATTTCGCCAGCAGGGCCTGCAGCGGCTTCAGCTGATCCTCCGACAGGCCTTTGGCCTTCGCTGCAGCGATCACGCTGTTGATCCGATCCGCACGGATTGTGTCCATAGAGGCCGCCAGTTGTTTCTGCATATCAGCCAGCTGCGCCGCTTGCGCCGGATCCTGCGGCTGAGCGGTCGGTTTTTGCTGTTTTTGCGGAGGTTCGGATTTCGCCGGGGCCGGTTGCTGCGCCGCGAGCGTCTTGACCTGTTCCGCCAGTTTTGTCTGTTGCTCAGTGATCGGCTTCAGCTGCGCGGCCATCGCTTCTTTTACCGCCAGCGCGATCGCCTCTTTCATCTTCTGATCCATAATCTCATCCTGAATAAAATCGGCTGCCAGTGTGATCAGTCCTGAGCCAGCCGCACTCAGGGTGACTGAATCCAGTTCGGTGACACTCAGGCTCTGCACATCCGCTGCCGGGGGCAGTTCGCCGAGTGCCGCCACGTGGTGGATGTAATACCGCTGATCCGCCTGATGCGGATACAGGCCCACCGAGAACCCCGCAACGTAACCGTCATCTTCCAGACGCTGCAGCACCGGGGTGTAGTGGATATCGACCAGCAGCGCATCCTGTTCAATGCGCGGACGATCCACCCGTCCGAACGCCAGCACCTGTGAATCAGTCGGATGACCGAGTGTGACCGGTGGCCTGGCATCCGGATTAAACTGATCGACTGCCTGCTGCAGATGATTCAGAGTGACGCGGGTGCCTTCACGCTGAATACCGGCAGTGACTAATTTCAGGGTACGGACACGCATAGCACGAATTATTTGCGCAACGGGGTTTCAGTCACTGCAGCGGTGGTTTCCACAATCTGTGCCCAGAGTGCCGGGCTGGGCAACTCTTTACCGGCATCCAGCAGGCCCTGTTGCACACCACGCAGCCACATCATAAATAACGCCTGTTCCATGCATCACCCCGGAAAATCATCCGTCACCAGAAAATCATAGCTCTCATGCGAAGTCATTGATCGTCCATTATCAAAATGGACGACTACACCCACGATCCAGGTGCCTTTCACATCAAAGCTGACTTCAGCTCGTGCCCACTTGCCGTCATACGTTGCCGGATAAATGATCCGGCTGCCATCGCTTTTAACAATTCTGAGCTCGACCGACTCAATATGTTCTTTATCTGCCTCAGTAATGCGACCAGCCACTTCCAGATTCAGCCAGCCGTCACCCAGACCAATTTTGCCCGTGTTCATATTTCGGCAGAGATAATATGTGCGTTAAATCTCGTGTCACCCGCACGGTGCCTGCGACTCGCCGACTGAACGGGCAGACCCCGGCCAACCGGCGAGTGCAGCTTACCGCACCCTGTAATGTGGTGTTCAGGCGCACCCGCCCGCGCAACTCAGGTCGAAACCTGGCCATGCAGAGTCGTATTCAGATGCACGGTGCCGAACACCTCAAAATCCCAGGGGGTTAAGCCTGGGGGGCAGGGTCAGCCGCATGCGGGTTCGGGCAGTCTGCCAGCATGATCTGACGCACAGAGTCGAGCGACTGAGTGAACGAGACCTGCAGCGCGTTGACCAGATCAGCATTCTGCTGACACAACATGTGCCTGACCAGATCCTCCGCAACACCCGGTTCCGGCAGCTGTTCAACCTGAGTCTGCAGACCGGCGATCGCCTCCGAGTGTTCGGAGACCTGTTCACTCAGGCCATCAATCCGCTCGTTCGCAGCGATCAGCGCATCCGCATATTTCGACTTCAGCTCCCCCAGCTCAGCCAGTACTTCAGCTGCGGTCTGTTTCGCATCAGTCGCATCAGTGGCGGCACTTGCTGCGGATTTCGCGGCCTGTTCGGACAATTCACGCAGGGCACTCAGATCGTCCAGGACTTTACCGTCACTGTTCTGATCAATCGCCTCAAACAACTTTACCGCTTCGGCCAGCTTTTCATTCAGGCCTTCAATGCCATTGATGCCATCGACCGTGGCCTGCAGATCGCGTACCACCTCATCGGTATACGCCTGACCACGTTGTTCGGCAGCACACAGCTCACCTTTAACGATGGTGGCAAAGGTACCGCTGAACTCAGTAAACAACTGCGGCAACACAGCAGACGGCTGCGGGCAGTATTCCGGCAGGGCCGGGTCGTTCTGAACGGGTAATTGAGATTGAGTCGGAGTAGCCATAAAGATTTAACAAAATAAATGTGTGCGCAATACATCCACAACCAGGCCGCACACAGCCCGGATGTCAGTTCAGCGTCGGCGGAATCGTGATGCCGTTCACATTATCAATCAGGAACACCACACCGGCCTGCGCGGTACTGACCTCAATCAGCATCACGTTGATGGTCACTTCCAGTTCGGTCTTATGTTCATTGTTGATCGCGGGCAGCGGAATATTTTCCACCCAGCCACCGAGCCGTGAGGTATAGCCGTCATCCGCAATCTTGCCGGTCAGCACATTCGGCAGATGCACATCACCCCGCATCTTGATCAGCAGATAACCATCTGCATTCACCATGCGCGGGATATCGCCCGGTGCCAGATTATTGATCTTCAGCTTGGCGGTCATCTGGTCGAACTTGCCGTTCGGCACCTTCGCCTTCGCGGGCATGCCCATTCCGGAGACCTCGGTAAACAGCCGCTTGATCTCAACACTGGCTTCGTCAATCCGACCGACCATATCGTTGTCATTCACATACACCCGGTTCTGCCGCCAGATCACTGCACTCATGAGGATGCTCCGACTAACGCACTGAACACAGTCTGCAATGCAGCCACATCAACCACGGTGCGATACGTGATCTTTTCCGCAACCGGCGGCGGCGTCAGATATTTGGTATAGGTCAGCTTGCCCGCTGCCAGCTCAGCGGTCGGGTTATCCGCCAGGCGGACTTCACAATGACCGGATACCAGCGCACCCCGTGCGATCAGGGCGCGCAGATAATCATTCACCGACTCCTGCACCCGGTTTAACAACCCGGTGGCGGCATCTTCCGGACGGCTGAACATCGGCTGATCCAGAAACTGCAGGGTGAAATATTCCAGCGACTCGTCAATGATATCCAGCGTACGCTGCCAGGCGATAAAGGTGGTCGGGCTGGTCTCGAACGGCCAGGCCGCAGTGCGGTTGCCGAATGACCGATAGCCGGAACCGGCAAAGTTCAGGATGGAGACCAGGCCCATCTCATTGACATAATTCAGCTCGGTGTCTTTATTGCTGGGCATATAGCTCAGGACGCGCTCCGCGCCGATGATGCCGGAGATCACCTGATTGGACGGACTGGCATGAAAGCCGGTGGTCTGATCAGATTTCGCGATCACACCGGCCAGTCGACCGGAGAGCCAGTCCAGGGTCGGATTGCCATCTTTATCGGCAATCTGTACCTGCGGATAACACACCACCGCCTGACCCTGGCCGAAGGTCTGTTTATGCGTGACCGCCTGTTCCGGGGTCAGACCCGCCGGACAATCAACCAGCGCGACCCCGCGACACTGCGCAGCCGTACTGATCAGCTCAGCCGCCACGCCCTTATCCTGGGAGAAGCCGGGTGCGATCAGAATCTTGGGAAAAAAGCCGAACTCGGCAAATGCATTCAGAAAGGTCGGGATATGCCCGATCACATCGCCGGTGGACGGATTCGCCCCGGCAGAGATGGTGATCACCGTGACCTGAGTATGATCAAAGATCGCATCAAACGCCGAATCCAGAGACCCGACTGTGTTGAAGACTTCCAGTGCATCCTCACGCGAGCGGATAATCCGCATAACGCCTGGTTCACCCTGCGCGGAAGACCCGATCAGGCCGATCACCGCACTCTTCACTTCGTTCACCGGTACCGGCCCGTTCTGCAGCCGGATCGTTTCAACCCCGTGTAAAAAGCTCACAACAACAGCACCCGCAACATACGTAAAAGGTTGTCTGGCGCAGTGGGCTGTGTCCCCATGATTAACACAACCCACCACTCAGACGTTGCGGAGCAGGCTAACAGGCGGATTTCAGTGACGTGGTACCGGTAGCACACCAGATTACGCGACTGCGCGCGGAATGACAGGTGGCGGTGCGATACCTTATAAGTTGAACTGGCGGGTGTGGGTGACGCCGGACGCGCGCAGCACAAAGGTCAGGCTCAGGCTGAGCTGACCGGCAGCGGCCTGACTGACATCCGGCACCAGCCCGGTCACTTCGGCGCGGGTTTCATACTGATTTAAGATACGGATGGTCTGACCGATATAACGCGGCACCTGCGCCATCGGCTGATCCAGCAACTCCCACAGCGGCGAGCCGAAGGCCGGGTCATGAATCCGTTCGCCCGGACGGGTGCTCAGAATAATGTGATAACACTGCAGCACATCCTCCAGGATATCCGGCAACCGCGCCCCACCGGGGGGCGCGTTGCGCAATTGCAGGCCATAGGTCATCGGTCAGGCTCCGGGGTGAGATGAGAAGGCCTTGCACAAGGCTTGTACAACGCCTGTCATGGACGCAAATAAAAAAACCATACTTGGGTGAGGAAAAGGGTTCGCGTGGCCTGAGCGAGACCGGATCACCCGGCCATCATCAGATCAGGCGACCGTGAAACTGGCCACGCCCTCGGCCACCTGTGAGCCACAATCGACCGGATCGCCGACCCGGCCGATCGGCTGACCGGCCACCGTAAAACGCGGGCTGCCTGCAGCCAGCGCACCGGCATGACACGGATGCGGCGGCGCGGTGCAACAATGGGTCGCCCAGGCATCACCCTTAACATGTACCGGCACCTTGCCGACTGTAAACCGGGCCTGCCCGGCGACCGAGACACGCGGCGGGAAACAACCGTGGCCGGTGCAGGTATGGCCTTTCAGCGTGACAGCAGGCATCAGTCACCCTCAAACACATGCACATGCGGTGCATCAATCCACAAATCGCCATCCGACCGTATCCGGCAGGCCCCACCGGCCCGGATCGTCAGATCACCCGCGCTATGAATGGTCAGCGCATGGTTCTTCTCGTGATATGCCAGTTGTGCGCCATCGCTGAACTGATGCCGCCAGACCGCCGCATCCGTGACCGGTACCGGCGCATTCGTGTGATAGGTACTGCCGATCACGACCCCGGCCTGCAGACCATCCACCGGCAGAAACACACACCAGACCTGCTCACCCAGGGCAGGCAGGCTGTACGCTTGGCGTTGGTGCGCCCGCTGGGTGAGCACCGGCAACCAGCCCGGAATCGCATGATCATGGCCTGGCAACTGCACCCTCACCCGATAGCCTGCCGGATCCTGCTGCACCACCTTACCTGCCGCAACCATCCGTGCGACCCGGCTCTGCAGATCGTCCAGATCGCGTTTAATCTGTGCCAGTTGTTCAATCATGATAATCAATCAGCCTGAAAAGTATTAAAATCCTGAATAATATCCCATTGAGACCTGTCCTCGAAGATTGCAATAGTGGCAAGCACCTTAGCCATTGATAAAACAAAATCTTCCAGGATATTATCCCTTTCAGGCAGCCATATCCGGGCTTTCATGTCCGGGCTATCAAAAATCACACTGCCAGCAATACCTCCGACCCGTTTCCAACCTTTTTTCAGGAGGAAACACCCTACATTCTCAGGTCTTATATTGGCCAGAAAATCGACATCTGTGATATCTGCCTTTATGCTCATGATGATAAATACATATCAGAATTAACCATAAACACCTGGCCGGGCCGAACGGGCTAAAGCAGCAATCTGTTGCGCAGTGGTCGAAGCCTGCACCCGGTTGGTGGTAATACCCCCGACATACACGGATTCCAGCTTCGACACGGCCATCGCCAGTGCATCCGGCAGGTCATCGTGATCCTTCGGGAAGTTCAGCAGCTGATCGCGCAGCAGGTGGAACTTATGCACATCCGGATGGTTGGCATCACCTGCCTGACCCGGCAGCAGCAACAGACCGGACTCCAGTAACGGTGCCAGCGACAGAATATGCAGCTTTTTGTTTTCACCCGCCTTCTTGTCATACCGGGCCAGCGGCAGATGCACCCCCTGGCGGCTGGCAGCGCGCGCCACCTCCCGCAGATAAATCGCCTGGAACTGCACCGTTTCTAAATAGACCGACTGCGGCTGCCACTGCCGGTATAACTGGACGATCTGATCGGCCAGAGCGAGATCGCTGATCTTTTCGGCAAACGCGTCCAGCAGATAGATCAGCCCGGTGTCGGGACACTTGCCGACCACGCAGATCGCCGAGAAGTCGCCATCCGCCAGGCCGGTGGCCGGGTCAATCGCCATCACCCGGTGCAGTCTGCGCCAATCTATCTGACGCAGTTCATAAAAAGTGAACCAGTCTTCGCGGAACTTACGATCTTCGTCCGCCATCGGCTGATTCAGCCATTCGGTGGCAAACACGAACGGCCCGAGCGTCTGCCGCTTCTCAGCCAGATCCTGCAGCGACCAGCGTTGCGGCCAGAGCGGCTGACCATCCGGGCGATAACAACTGAAGCGGACTGCTGACCAGCCGACCAGCTGGCCACTCTTCACCTCATTCAGCAGATTAGACGGCAGATCGTCCGGATGCAGAATCGTGTTCGGCAGCGCGATCAGGGCACCCTTGCCCAGGTTGAGAACCACCCGCTTGAACCACAGATATAACTTTTTACGCATCGCGCGTGACAGGACTTCGTCATCCTTTAATAAGTCGTCACAGCTGACGTGCGTGGGCCGCTGGTATTTAGCCAGCAGGCCGCGTCCGGATTGGCCGGAACCGATTGCCGCCAGCGCATTGCCGTTGCGTAGCCTGATCTTGCGTTTATTCCACTGTCCGGCAGACTTCTGTTCGCCGAAATCGTCAATGATCTGATCATTCAGTTCGATCTCCAGCATAATGGTCGAGATCGCATCCTTCGCCATATCGCGTGAAGCCAGAACCAGCACAAAAAAGATATGCTGATGGCAGAGCAGCAACCAGAGTGGGAAGGCGAGTGTATTGCGGGTCGTTTTACCGTGATCACGCGGCTCAATGTCCACGAACCCTTCCAGCCGGTCAGTTGGCTGAAACAGGGCATGATCAGCCGGATCGGTCAGGGTCTGCAGCAAGGCGGCCTGCGCCGCCGTGATGCGCCGCTGCGCCATGATGTCAATCAGCACACGCTGATAATCGGCACACGGTTTGGTAAACGCCTCACCGAGATAGGTCTGGCAGAAAAAGTCAAAATCGGTGCGGGCGCGTTGAATCCGCGCCGCACGGTCTGCTTCCGCCTGGCGATCCGCCGCATCCGGCAGATGCTGCAGCAGTTCGGACAGCATGTTCAGTGTCGCGGCTGCAGCCGCGCAACCATTTCTGCCAGGCGGGTCATCAGTTCCGGTTCCTGCTTCAGCTCATCCGCCAGCTCCTTCAGCACTTCGCCCTTCGCGGCCTCAAATCCCTTCAGATAATCCATCCGCAACTTGCCCAGCCGGGCCTGCGTCTGTGCGATCTGTGCCAGACAATGAATAAACTGTTCCGGCGTCTCGAACTCCAGCCCGTCAATCTGCTTCACATATTCCAGCATCTTCTGCGAGACCATAGAGGTTGCGACCTCAGCCACTTCGGTGTTCGGGTTGTTACGCACCGTCTCCATCATCACCCGCGCCTCGCGCACCGCCTGCTCATACTGCCCCGCCGCCTCGCGTGAACTCTTAATAGACCGGTGCACGCCCGACTTACTGATATCGAATCCTTCCGCCTGCAGCTCACGCGCGATCTGACGCGTGTTCTTACCCGCGTCATACTCGCATTTAATCCGTTCCACCAGGCCCTGCAGTTCCGCTTTGGATCGTGCTGGCATCATGCCCCTCGCTTACGCACCCAGTGCGCCTTTAATCAATAAACCGAGCACCAGGGTCAGACCCGAACCGAGCAGGCCGCCTGCCCAGTTAAACATCTTGCGATACGCGCGCCATTCGGCCAGTTCCTCGTGCGTCTGCTGCTGTGCCTGCTGTACCTGACGCAACAGATCCTGCTGCTGCCGATCAGTCGTCTCCAGACGCACAAACCGTTCAAACAGATCGCTCACCTTATCCAGTGTTTTGCCCATCTGTGCCTGCAGCAGTTCAATCCGCGCCAGCCGTTCATCCACGCTCTCAGCCATCCCCGAATCCTCAAAAATCTAAAAGGTATATGACGTATACCCTGTCGCGCAAAAAGACGTGGTACTGGTGGCACGTCAGGCCGGTGCGGGACGCGAAGATGGGACATGTCCAAAACATCATCAACCGATTCTGCCCGTCAGTTTGCCCGGCTGACCGGCGCAATCGGACGTTACGCCAGGGCAGCGGACGGCCTGGCACGTGAACTGGCACCCTACCTGACACGTGACATTCAGAACCGCATCCGGCACTGGTCGCAGCCACCGAATGCGCCCCTGACCCAACAGTTAAAAGGCCGCAACAATCCGCTGGTAAATACCGGCGAACTGCGCGCCTCCATCACCCATAAGGTGCAGGGCAGCCAGATGATCATCGGCACCAATAAGGTGTATGCGCCACTGGTACACAACGGTGGCGTGATCCGACCGAAAAAGGCCGATACCTTAATGATTCCGGCCACCCGCAAGATCCGGCGTCTGGTCGATATCCGGGGCGTGCGCGGCACCATCAACTTTTTTAAGGAATCGCTGGGTGCCGATCTGCACTGGACGCCAAAGAGCCTGATCGGCAGCGGTGGGGTGAACCTGCGCGATTACGGCGTCAAGCTGACCCAACAGTTTGATGATGCGGGCAATGCGCTACCGCAGGGCTATCTGTTGTTTGTGCGCAAGCGGGCCGTGACCGTACCGGCCCGACCGTTTCTGCGGCTGACCCGGGCACAACGCCAGGCCCTGATCGGACAGGTGCGCACGAAGCTGCGTAAGACACTGCAATGAAACACCTGATCTTACTGAAAGACCTGACAGAAGACCGCACCGGGCTGCCCACCGTGATTGAACCGACCCGGGCGCAATCCCCGGCACATGTCCGGCTGATGGCATCCGATCTGCGCCTGTCCGATATCGGTCAGGGCAGCGGCCAGACCGATGTGCCGTATCTGGCAAACATCAGAATGACCCTGAGTGCGCGCCTGCTCGGTGGCAACGAAGGGCTCAGCCTGGCCAGCCAGGGCATTGCGCTCAGCATCCGGCTGGACGAGTGGCTGCGTACCCCGTTCACCTTAGATGCGGGTCAGCTGGTCGTAGCCTCCGGCCTGACCCTGGACGGCGAAGCCGCGTGTCATGCAGCCGAACAGCAGGCCAGTACATTTGAACGACTGGTGGAAGATGAATCGTCTGACGAGTCGCGCCTGTTTCAATTCCGCGAAGACTGGACTTTCACAATGACCCTGCGGGTGATCCGCACGCACAACCCGCCCAGACTGCAGCAGGTGGCGCAGACATGAACTGGGGCAGCCTGGGTGACATCAGCTTCCGCACCACCTATACGCCGGGTGAACTGCAGTCAACCCGCCGCTGGCGTTACACGCCGCATCAGTTTGTGGTGGGTTATCCGGCACATGACTTTCATGGCGAGGACGAGCACCGGCTGAACTTTAAGATCGAACTGCATGCTGAATTTATCGACCCGTGGCAGGCGTATCAGGCCCTGCGGGCGCAGGCCGACAGCGGCCAGGCACACACTCTGATGATTGGCAGTCGCTATCTGGGTGAGTTTGCGATCCGGTCGATGCAGCAGACGCTGGGGCAGACCGACCTGGCGGGCAACCTGGTGCATCTGAGCCTGCAGATTGAAGCGATGGAGGTACGCGCGCGTGGCTGAGGTGATCACCCGCACAGACGAACGCTGGGACAGTTTGAGTCAGCGCACCCTGGGCCATCCGGCGCAATACCCGCTGATCTGGCAGGCCAATCCGGATCTGTCGCGTGAGCTGCAATATGCGCCGACCCTGCCGGGCGGGCTACACCTGCAGTTGCCGGATACGGTACCGCAGACCACGGATGAGATCGGGACACCACCGTGGCGATAAACATCCGCCAGACCCACATCCAGCTGATCTGGAATGGCACAGATGTGACCCGCGATCTGAGCGGGCGGGTGCAGGAACTGCGCTTCAGCGACCGGTTTAAGCGTGGCCAGGCACAGCGCGATGAAGTCGCGATCCGGCTGGATAACGGCGACTACCGGTTTGTGAATACCTGGTGGCCGGAGACCGGTTCCGTGCTGCAACCGGCAATCGTATGGGATGACGGTGCCGGGGCACAGACCTGGGCCCTCGGCACCTTCGCGATCGACCAGCACACGTTGCGCCGCGCGCCACACAGCCTGACCGTGCAGGCCCTGAGCCAGACCGCGCAACGCCACGCCCTGGATGCGGTGCAGACGCGCAGCTGGGAACAGATCACCCTGGCCGCGCTGGCCCAACAGATTGCGACCGAGTCCGGCCTGCGCGCACAGATCAGCGCAGCCGATATACCACTGCAGAATCTGCAACAACGCCAGGAATCGGCCCACGCCCTGCTGGGCCGTCTGGCAAAGACACATAACCGGGTATTTGCGATCAAGGGCGAACACCTGCTGCTGACTGGCCAGGCCGCACCCACCGTGCATCCGGTCAGCTGGGTGGACGACATCATCGCCGGTGATCTTAAGACCAAAGACCGGGTGCTGTATACCGCCTGCACCATCCAGTATTACGACGCCGAACGTGACCAGCTGCTGAACCATACCGAACGGGCCAGCGGGGTCAGCAGTGACCGGGTGCTGAACCTGTATACCCCGGCGACTGACCTGGCCGAGGCACAACGGCTGGCACAGGCCGCGCTGGCGGATGCGAACCAGACCGGGCAGGGACAGGGATCTCTGGTGATGCGCGGCCAGCCGATTGCAGCCGGTGAACAGATCGACCTGCAACGCGCCGGACGGATGGGTGGCATATTCACAGTGCGTGAAGCGATCCATACCCTGCAGCCCGGCTGGACCACCCACCTGACTCTGGAGCGCACCGATGGTTGAACTACCACCGATTCAACAGGTTGACGAAGATTATCCGACCCGTCTTTCGCGGATGAAACAGGACTATGCGCATGCCACCGGCACCTACCCGTTACCGGCGCATCCGGAGACCTTCCTGCTGGAACAGATGGCGTATGAACTGAGCCTGGCCGACCAGCGGATCAATGCCGAATCGCGGCAGAACCTGCTGGCCGAGGCGCAGGCCGAACGGCTGGACTACCTGGGCGACCTGCTGAGTACGCCACGCCTGGCACCGCAACCGGCACGCACTCAGATTGAATTTACACTGAGTACGGATCACCCGACCCTGATCATTCCGCACGGCACTCAGGTACGAGCTGCGGATGGGCAGACCCTGTTTGCGACGACCCGCGCCGAAACCGTGCCCGCCGGACAGACCAGCGCGATCGTCACCGCTGCGTGTACCACGCCTGGGCCGTCCGGCAACGGCTTCAATCCGGGTGAAGTGAACCAGCTGGTCAGCCCCACGGCACACATTATCCGCGCACAGAACACCATCGTCAGTGCGGGCGGATCGGCCACCGAAACCGATGATAACTACCGTGCCCGCATCCGGCTGGCACCCGGCCAGTTCAGCACTGCCGGGTCACGTGAGAGCTACATCTACCACACCCGCAGCGCGCACCCGGACATTGTCGATGCGGACTGCTGGCGCGGGACACCCGGCCAGGTGCACATCGCTGCGATGCTGCAATCCGGCAGCGTGCCGGATGCGCCGATGCTGGAACTGATTGAACAGGCGGTCAGCGGCGAACGGGTGCGCCCGATCACCGATCAGGTGCTGGTGAGTGCCCCGGAGATCGTCAGCTACACGATTGACCTGGCGGTTGAGATCAACCACAGCCATGCCGCACTCGCGCAGAACATCCAGGATGCGATCACCCGGCAACTGACCGACCTGACCGCGACCTGGCAGCGCACCCTGGGCCAGGACATTGTGCCGGAGAAGTTTGTCCAGATCGGCCAGCAGACGCGTGGCGTCTATCGCGCGCAGGCACACAGCCCGGACTACCAGATTCTTGACCGCCACCAGATCCCGCAGGCCAGCGAGATCAACGTCCGGATCGCCGTCAATCAGCAGACCTAACCCTTGTCATGCTGCGCGCCCCGACCGTCATGCTGCGCGCAGTCGCAGCATCTATTGATAATTGATGCAATAGATGGATAAAAGAGACTTTATTCAGCGCGCCACGCTGCAATTCATGCCGACCTGCGGAAACGAACCGGACAAAGCGATCCGCTGGGCGGAACGGTTGTGGGAACACCTCAGCCAGCACGGCTATGGTGGCCCGCGCCGCCATCAGCCCCGACCGCATACCCACTACTACGCCCAGCTGGATGCGTTGCAGCAGGCCGCCTTTGACCGCTTCTGGCAGGCGTTCAACCACAAGGCCGGACGCAACGAAGCGGCCATGAGCTGGCTGAAGATCGCCCCGGATGCGGAGACCGCCGAACAGATCATCAGCGCGGCGCAGGCCGAAGCCCTGCGCGCCCTGCAACCGGGGCAGAGCCGCAAGATGGCGCAGGGCTGGCTGAATGACCGCCGCTGGGAAGATCACATCCGCCCGCAGACCCAGGCCGATACCGCACGTGAGGCGCAGCACGAACTGCAGCGGCTGCGCAACGAACAGGCCGGGCTGCAACAACTGTATGACGCAGCACCGAGCGAACAGCTGCAGCAACAACTGAACCAGATACTGGATCAGATCGAAGCCTTGCGCTAATCCGGTTGTAGCCAGACTGCAGCTTTTGATTTGCACTCACCTGTTGCAACCACCCACCACCGTCATGCTGCGCGCCCCCGACCGTCATGCTGCGCCCCCAACCGTCATGCTGCGCGCAGTCGCAGCATCCAAGGAGAAACCATGCTGGAACACATCACCGAACCTGACCTGAACCTGCGCCTGATTACTGAGCAGAAGCTGATTCTGCTGGACTTCTACGCCAACTGGTGCGGGCCCTGCCAGCGCATGCAGCCAGTGCTGGAATCGGTGGCTGCGACCTGTGCCGAACAGGTGGTGGTGCTGAAAGTGGATGTAGACCATCCGGAGAACCGCCGCCTGAGTGCCCATCACCACGTCAAAAACCTGCCGACCCTGCTGCTGTTCCGGCGTTCGACAGAGATTGCGCGGCGGGTCGGCAGCCAGACCGCAGACCAGCTGGAGCGTCTGATCCTGGCCAGCTAAATAGGTCAGAAACCCTTTGTAACCCATTTACACAACTTAACGGAGCATTCAATGCAGACCAGAAAATACAGCTTTGGCGAACGCAGTGCGGACAAGCTGGCCGGTGTGCACCCGCAACTGCAGGCGATCTGTCAGCGGGTGCTGGCGTACGGCGTGATGGACTTCAGCGTAATCGAAGGCCACCGCTCAATCAAACGCCAGCAGAAGCTGTTCGCGGAAGGCAAATCGTATATTGATGGGGTGACGCGGAAGGGCAAACACAACCAGACCCCCAGCCTGGCGGTTGACCTGCTGCCGTATCCGCACACCCTGAACGGCGTGAACGTCTGGGCCGACCGGCAGCGGTTCTGCCTGCTGGCCGGGCTGGTACACGCTGCGGCCGCTGAACTCACCGTCAAAATTCGCTGGGGCGGCGACTGGGATGGCGATGGCAACAATGCTGACAGCAACTTCCATGACCTGCCACATTTTGAACTTATGGCGTAGCTACAACCGTCATGCTGCGCGCAGTCGCAGCATCTATCTGAGATTCTGCGAGATGGCAGCTTATTACAACGAACACGATCGGTTCGCAGCAGCCTGGCTGCGTGAGCTGATCCGGAATGATCTGATTGCCGCAGGTGAAGTTGATGAACGTAGTATTGAAGACGTGTCCCCGGCAGACCTGGCCGGATTCACCCAATGCCATTTCTTCGCCGGGATCGGCGTCTGGAGCCATGCCCTGCGGCAAGCCGGATTTCCGGACGATCGCCCGGTCTGGACTGGATCCTGCCCCTGTCAGCCGTTCAGTATCGCGGGTCGGCAGCAGGGGCTGGCAGACCCCCGGCATCTGTGGCCGGTCTGGTATCAGCTCATCCGGGCCTGCCGACCTGTCATATTATTTGGCGAGCAAGTTGCATCAGATCACGGACTGGCGTGGCTCGACCTTGTACAAACTGACCTGGAAACAGCGGACTACGCCAGCGGGGCGGTCGATTTGTGCGCTGCGGGCTTCGGTGCGCCGCACATCCGGCAGCGGTTATGGTGGGTGGCCTACGCCCACGGCGCGGGACCACAAGGATGGTGCGCTGAACCGGAAGGTGCCGCTGAATGCGTTGCTGGGCCGCGTGGTCTGGTTGACGGCTTCTGGCGGCAGGCCAACTGGATCGGATGCACAGACGGTCGGTTCAGGCCGGTTGAACCCGGCACATTGCCGCTGGCTGATGGGGCTGCCGCCCGCGTGGGACGCATCCGCGGTTACGGCAATGCAATCAATGCCGAAGTCGCGACCGCGTTCATAACCGCCTGTCTGTGACCTATCACGACCGTCTGCGCGCCCCGACCGTCATGCTGCGCGCAGTCGCAGCATCTATAAAGAGAGTATTAACATGATTGACGCGTTTATTAAACATTTACAGACGCAACCCTGTACTGAACGGGCGAACAACTTCTATCTGGACTACCCGCAGGCGGTCAGCAACCTGACGGCTTATCTGCACTATCTGAATGATCACAAGCCAGACTATATGCTGGTCGGCGAAGCCCCAGGCTATCGCGGCTGTGCGATCACCGGGGTGCCGTTTACTTCAGAACGGCTGATCCGCACCGAAATCATCCCGACCGGGATCGGGCTGACGGCGGAGGGCGACACGTGGGAAAACACCGCAACGATCGTCTGGTCAGAGATTGATCCGGAACGGGTCCCGCTGATGTGGAACGCATTCCCGTTCCACCCGCATCAGCCCGGACAGCGCACCACGAATCGCAAACCGACCCGGACTGAAATTGACCGTGCGAACGAACTGCTCATGCAACTGATTCAATGGTTTGACCCCGCCACCATCATTGCAGTCGGCCAGGCCGCGCAGTCCGCCTTAACCTGGAAGTCGGGGGTCAGCCGGATCAAAGGCCGGAAGATTCACAAAGTGCGGCACCCGAGCTACGGCGGCAAGCAGGACTATATTAACGGCGTCAGGCGCATTCTGGCGTCTGCATGACCGACCGGCTGCCACCGCACTCGGTGCCTGCAGAACAGGCCGTGCTGGGCGGGCTGATGCTGAACGCTCAGGCCTGGGATGGCCTGGCTGACCAGATCAGTGCCGCCGACTTCTACCGGCGCGAACACCAGCTGATCTTTGCCGCTCTGGCCGAGCTGGCGGCGGCGAACCAGCCGCAGGATCTGGTCACGGTCGGCGAGGCCCTGGAGCGCAGCGGCCAGCTGGCTGAC
>CAWUJM010000004.1:0-63816 GCA_963922685.1 uncultured Gammaproteobacteria bacterium
CGCCTCAAAAACCACTTCGCGACGCTCAACCAACTTTTCAGCGGGAATTGTTGCTGATTGATCAGATTCAGCAACGATGTTGTCACTTGTTGCAACAAGGCATCAAAAAAATGGGCAGCTGGGACTTCGCTGATTGATGTTATTTTACGCTGTCGCTATAATAACCAGATAATGCGCCCGTAGCTCAGCTGGATAGAGTACCTGGCTACGAACCAGGCGGTCGGAGGTTCGAATCCTTCCGGGCGCGCCATATCACCACAACCCAGGCCAACAGGCCTGGGTTTTTTTGTTGGTGCCATCTGCCGGATCGAGGACAGGTTCTGGATGATGACAGCAGATGATGCGATTGAACAGTTTGTGGACAAATTGTGGCTGGAGCGGGGTCTGGCAGCGAATACTCAGGATGCGTACCAGTCCGATCTCAGACAGGCTCAGACATTTCTGAGTACGCAGGGCACTGATTTATTACAGGCAACGACAGAACACTTGCTGAGTTATCTGGCGAGCCTGGTGGAACAGACACGCCAGGCCAGTACCAGTGCGCGACGCCTGTCCTGTCTGCGCCAGTTTTATCAGCTGGCAGTACGTGAGGGCTGGCTGGAGCAGGATCCATCAGCATTACTGGATGCACCGCAGCGTGCCCGGCAATTGCCGGATGCGCTGACCGAGCCGGAAGTGGAGGCCCTGCTGGCGGCACCTGATCTGAACAAACCGGAAGGACTGCGTGACCGGTGTATGCTGGAGTTGTTGTATGCGACCGGCCTGCGGGTGACAGAACTGGTTGAGCTGACCGCCAGTCAGATCAGTCTGAGCCAGGGGCTGGTGCAGATTCAGGGGAAGGGTGGAAAGGAACGGTTAGTTCCGATGGGCGAACCGGCACTGGACTGGATCAACCGGTTTCAGCGTGAGGGACGGCAGGATCTGTTGAAAGGAAAACAGTGTAACGCTTTTTTTCCGACCCGACGTGGTGCAGGTATGACCCGACAGGCCTTCTGGTATCGCATTAAGTTATATGCGCAAATAGCTGATATTGCTTCAGAAAGATTGTCACCGCATACACTGCGGCATGCCTTCGCAACCCATCTGGTGAACCACGGTGCCGATCTGCGTGTGGTGCAACTGTTACTCGGGCATGGTGCACTCTCTACCACACAGATTTACACACATGTCGCGCAGGCCCGTCTGCAGAGTCTGTACCAGGCGCATCATCCCCGCGCCTGAAGCAGGCATTTCACCCAGTATCCCGCTGTCCCGCCTGCTGGTCTGCATGATAAGAAGAACGCACCATCGGGCCACTTGCTACATTCGCAAAGCCCATTGCATCTCCCAGCGTCTTCAGTGCATCAAACTCATCAGGTGAGACAAACCGCTCAACCGGCAGATGATCGCGACTGGGTTGCAGATACTGACCCAGAGTCAGCATCTGGCAGTCATGTGCCCGCAGATCCTGCATCACCTGTTCGACTTCTTCCCGTGTTTCACCCAGCCCCAGCATCAGACCGGATTTGGTCGGTACCCCGGGGTGCCGGGTGCGGAAACCTTGCAACAATTGTAATGACCAGGCATAGTCTGAACCTGGTCGTGCCTGTCGATATAAACGCGGAACAGTCTCCAGATTGTGATTAAACACATCCGGCGGTGCCTCATTGAACAAGGCCAGAGCCACGTCCATCCGTCCGCGAAAATCGGGTACCAGGACTTCGATTGTGGTAGCTGGCGTCTGCGTACGCACGGCCTGGATACACGCAACAAAGTGCCGGGCACCACCATCGCGCAGATCGTCACGATCAACTGAAGTAATCACCACGTAACGCAGCTGCATCTGTGCGATCGCTGCTGCGAGCTGATCGGGTTCTGCCGGGTTCAGTGGCTGTGGACGACCATGCGCAACATCGCAGAACGGACAGCGTCGGGTACACACATCGCCCATTATCATGAAGGTCGCGGTACCATGCGAAAAACATTCGCCCAGATTCGGACATTGCGCCTCTTCACATACCGAATGCAGTTCACGCTCGCGCAGAATCCTGCGGATGCGTTGCACACCCGAGCCGGAAGGTAAGGTGGCCCGGATCCAGGCGGGTTTGCGCAGTGGACGGTCCGTCCGCTGCACCTTGACCGGAATCCGTGCCACCTTCGCCTGTCCGCGCTGATGCGTCTGCGGCGTCTGCCGCGAAGCAGGCGTATACTGAGACAACATGGCCGTCATAACTTCAGAATCAGTTTGAGTCATACCTGATAGTAGATGTGTGATAGTGCTCACGTTCTGTGCATAATATATCAGCGTAAAGTGCGACGATATCATCCCGACCGCAAAACCTGATATAGTGGTTATACAGAGGTCCTGAATTCATTTCCAGTAAATACCAAATACCTTGGTTATCTCTAATCAGATCCAAGCCAACATAGTGCAGACCGGGCAATTGTAATACCGGCTGAACAAACTGTGTGATGTCAGTCAGGACACAGGTGTCGGTGATTTTTTTCACACCCCCCTGCTGCATATCCCAGTAACATGTACCGAACATTTCATTCCGGATGATTCGTTCGTAGCAAAGCAAAAGCTTCTGACGAAAAAAGATGGCACGAAATTCCTGTCCGAGCTGTATCTGTTGCTGAGCCAGGGCCAGATAATCGTAAGGGTGAGTTTGTTTCGCAAAGATGGTACGAAGCGCGTTTGTGACAGACACCGGATCATGGCATGAATATACTTGTTGTCCAAGTGATCCTTGGTTCATCTTGATTACTAGTGGATAACTAAGTATTTCCTCAATACGAGCTACAATATCAGGTAAAGTGGCATAGTGCAGATAACGCTGATATTTGGGGTTTATTCTGGTGTCTAAAAAACTCAGCGTTTCTGGCATCCGTATCTGCTGATGTAACAAAGCATAGGTCTGGGATTTATCCAGACAGATCTTTGCCATAGCCTCGGTATTAAACGGCGTGACATTATTTCTGAAGATCAACCCAGATCCGATATTTACCCGGGCTATATGCCCGTTATCGTCTGATATACTGAAGCCGATATCGTGTTGAGTGCAGGCCTGAGTCAGGCACTGGATATTATTTTCCATAATCAACACTTCGGACAATTTTTAGTAAGAAATTGATTTAACAATAGATTTTATGTAACAAGCTTCGCTGTCGGCCACGGGGGAGCGAAGCGATGGCCGATAGCCTCGGGGGAGGTGTGTCAGGCGCGAGCGTGCGATTGGCGTTGAGCCAAGGGCCGTGTAGGCGGCCCTCAGACACGGTGAAGACCGTATGCAAAGCGCATCTGAAACGCCGCCAGGCCATGTTTGAGGGAGCCCCTATCGTGCCATGCAAACCAACGGCAGGAAGAATGACTATGATTCTCTAAGCCAAAATTCACTTATCTTGCGAAAGAAATTATATTGTGCTATCTGGCTTGCAATTCATCCAACAGAGTCTCTGGTGCAATATCCTGTTCATTTGGCCATGTTACAGCACCAAATAAGACGTCAACCTGGTTAAAATAATTAACATTTTTAAGTTCTCTGAAGGCACCTTTTCTTAAATAAGGTTTTATATCAAATATACCTTTCTGGCCACCTTCTGTTTCTACGTAAATTTTATAGTCTGGCAATGGTCTGACTAATGTAACATCCCAATGCATAATGACCTCATAGTGGTGTAATTTTATATGGACTTTCACCATGCATGGCTATTTCCCAATCAGCAAGTAGCTCATCCCGATGCAGTTCTATCCAAGCCTGAACCAGGCGAAGTTGTTTTGCAGGTAATTTGCCTGCGAGTATCTCTCCATCATTAATGTTGATTGATGCTTCAAACTCAGCATATTTTGCATGGATATGCGGCAGGTTATGATGTTTATTATCCAGCAAATACATACGAATAATAATACCATAGAACATTGAAATGACAGGCATAGTATGTCTTTCTTTTTATTTGTCCAGGAAGATGATCGCGACTCTCTTAAGGTGACTTACAAATACACTTATACCGAACAAGTGATCAGGGGTGCGATTCAAACTGATGTGGTGATTTGCTACCACAGGTTTCTGGCAAGCGTTATTCTGATCTGCTCTCCGAGGTTCGCCGGAATACCTGTCCATGGATGGCCGCAGCCGAGCCCCCCATGGACGGGTATTCCGGCGACCCTCGGAGAAGCCCCTGACGGGTAACGCCGAAACGAATTTTATGTGCCCCAGCTATTGCGTCACATCAGTTTGAAGCACACCCCGGCAATAAGCTGAGCGTATCACATACAATGGTATGAATTAACTCAGAGATCGCCTAAAAGCGGTTCTCTCAGAGCTGTGCGCGGACATCCTTATGGCGGGTTAAGCCAGACAGCCTCGGTATAGCATCAGTCTCTGATACTGCCAGACCAGCATTGCGGGTTCTTCTGTCGTGCCTCCAGATAGAAATCGTGGTTTCTATGTCAGCAGGAATGGCGGCTGCGCTGCCGGAGCGCAGCTTGACGGTAACAGGGGTGTCCGGTATATTGCGTGCGTTTCCGGCAAGGTAGCTCAGCTGGTCAGAGCATCGCACTCATAATGCGGGGGTCGGCGGTTCAAGTCCGCCTCTTGCCACCAGATTAACGAAAAAGCTGTCTCCGGACAGCTTTTTTTATTGGTGCCGGTTCAGGTCAGCCACTGCTGCAGTGCCGGCGGGACATAATGATCCAGCAATAATAATGCAAACAGCCCCATCAGGTAGACTATGGAATAGCCAAAGGTGCGCATCGGCAGACTGGTGTGCGCGTTGCGATACAACAGTACAGCGTAGATCAGAAAACCAAGATTGAGTACCAGAGTCCCGGCCAGATACAGGGTGCCGCTCATACCGTAGCTATATGGCAGCAGCGTCACCACAAACAATAACACTGTGTACAACAGTATCTGCAACCGGGTGTAGGCCAGGCCATGCGTGACCGGCAGCATCGGGATGTCAACCTGGCGATATTCTTCCATCCGGTGAATCGCCAGGGCCCAGAAATGTGGTGGTGTCCAGGTAAAAATGATCAGGAATAACAATAGTGCTTCCGGATCAATCTGGCCCGTCACAGCGACCCAGCCCAGTAGCGGTGGTGCCGCACCGGCAGCACCACCAATCACGATGTTCTGCGGTGTGGCCCGCTTCAGATACAGGGTATAGATCACTGCATAACCGATTAGGGACAGCAGCGTCAGCACGGCTGTCAGCCCGTTGACGCCCAAGCTCAGGATTAACATTGCACTGACCCCGAGCAGTAACGCGAAGCCTAGTGCCCGGTTACGGCTCACCCGGCCTTGTGGCAGGGGACGTTGTTCGGTGCGACTCATCTGCGCGTCTACTTTCTGATCAACCACATGGTTGATCGCCGCAGCAGATGCTGCCGCCAGCGCAATGCCCAGCGTCGCAGGCACGAAAATGCCGGGCGACGGCAGGCCGGGTGAGGCCAGAAAGATCCCGACAATGGCGGTAAACACAATCAGCGCGACCACGCCGGGCTTACACAGTGTCCAGTAGCTGCGCCAGTCAGTGATGTGCGCAACCTGTCGGGTACCGGTAGACTGCATCAGATGTGTCTCAGGCTCGCCGCAGCATGACATTGATCTGAATCATGGACAGCAGCAACAGTGCTGCAGTCGCATTATGTGCTGTGGCTACCCACAATGGCAGATTCAGAATCACGTTACTCACCCCCAGTATCACCTGCAGCACCAGCAGGGCGCCCATCCGCATACCGGCCACTCTCAGCATCCGGTTGCGCTGGGCCAGTGCATAAATCAGACCCGCCAGAAAAACAAACACGACAACTGCGCCCAGCCGGTGCACCATATGGATTGCGACCCGTGCCGGGTGATCCAGCACACCATATTCATAATTAGTGCCGATACCACGCCACAGCACAAAACCTTCCGCAAAGTCCATCGGTGGCCACCACATACCCTGACAGGTCGGCAGGTCAGGGCAGGCCAGTGCGGCATAGTTGGTACTGGTCCAGCCGCCCAGGGCAATCTGCATGATCAGCAATACCAGACCGGCACGGGCCATCCATCTCAGACTGCCGGCATTCGCAACTGGCGGGTACGCTGGCTGTAACTGCAGCGTCAGCATAAACAATAATGCCAACAGCGTGAAGCCGCCGAGCAGATGCGCCATCACCACAACCGGTTTCAGCAACAGGGTGACGGTCCACATCCCCAGCAGTGCCTGCAGAATCACCAGTCCGGGCAGCACTGTCGGCAGCCAGACCGGTTGTTGCGGTATCCGGCGGGCACGCTGCCAGGACCAGGCCGTCAGCGCGACTATCAGTAACCCGAGTAAGCCGGCAACATAGCGGTGGATCATCTCCAGCCAGCCTTTACTGACCTCTAACGGGCGTTGTGCCAGGTAGGTCTTATCAGCGACTTCAGCCGCTGTCTCCGGCACCAGCCACTGGCCGTAACATCCCGGCCAGTCCGGACAACCCAGCCCGGCATCCGCCAGGCGCGTCCAGGCCCCCAGAATAATCACCAGCAGGGTAAACACCAGCGTCAGCCGGACATAGTTCAGATAGCACATGAATACTCAGATCAGCGGTGTAGCATACGGATAAGCTGATTGATTATCATACCGGTACAGTTTGTGGAGGTATAGTGAAATCTGGTACACCCTGTGTTGCGGAAAGGCAACCATTTGATGCCCAAGCCTTTCTGCGCACCCTGACCCGACAGCCTGGTGTATACCGGATGCTGAATACCGCTGATGAGGTGCTGTATGTGGGTAAAGCAAAGAACCTGCAGAAGCGGGTCAGCACTTATTTTACCCGCGCCACAAATACCCGCATTGCCAGCATGGTGGCACAGATCGCCGACATTGCGATTACCGTCACTCACACCGAAACTGAGGCACTGATTCTTGAAAACAACCTGATCAAGCAACACAAGCCGCGCTACAACGTGCTGTTACGTGATGACAAAAGCTACCCTTACCTGTATCTGTCTGCCGACGACTATCCCCGCCTGAGTTTTCACCGGGGTGCCCGCCGGGGTAAAGGCCAGTATTTCGGCCCTTATCCGAATAGCCGTGCCGTACGCCAGACCCTCCAGCTGTTACAGAAGCTGATCCCGGTACGCCAGTGTGAAAACAGTTATTTTGCTCATCGTTCACGCCCCTGCCTGCAATACCAGATCAAACGTTGTACCGCGCCCTGTGTCGGCTTTATCAATCCGACTGACTATGCACAGGATGTTACTGATACCCGTCTGTTTCTGGAAGGCAAGGCATCAGCCGTCACTGATCGCTGGATCGCCCGGATGGAAACCGCTGCGCAGGCACTTGAATTTGAACGGGCTGCAACACTACGTGATCAGATTGCCACACTGCGCACTATTCAGGAAAAACAATACGTCAGTGGCGAACAGGGCGATCTGGATATCATCGCAGTGGCTCAGCAGGGCGGCGTTGCCTGCATACAACTTTTTTACATCCGTCACGGACACAATCTGGGCAACAAAACGTTGTATCCCGGTACTGGTGGAGGTGCCGGGTCCGGTGAACTGATTTCCGGCTGTATTGCGCAATATTATCTGGGCCGGGTGGTGCCTGGTGAACTTCTGGTGAATGTCTTACCAGAAGACCAGACGCTGCTGGAGCAACAACTGAGTACACAGGCCGGGCATAAGGTACATATCCGGCACAATCCACGCGGTGAGCGTGTCCGCTGGTTACAGATGGCGATCAACAATGCTCGCCTTGCCTTACAGGCACGCCTGGCCAGTGCCAGCGTCAATCAGCAACGGGTGGATGCGTTGCAATCTGCTCTGCAGCTTGACACGCCGCCGCGACGACTGGAATGTTTTGATATCAGTCACACGATGGGCGAACAGACTGTGGCATCCTGCGTCGTCTTTACCGATGGCGCACCTTGTAACAGTGATTACCGGCGTTACAATATCACCGGCATTCAGGGTGGCGACGATTATGCTGCAATGCGACAGGTATTGCAGCGTCGTTACCAGCGATTGCAGACCGAAGACAGCAGTTTTCCCGATCTGCTGATTATTGACGGCGGAAAAGGCCAATTATATGCTGCCCGGAATAGCCTGCAGGAACTCGGCATCAACGCGCCGGACATGCTCGGCGTCGCCAAGGGTCCCAGCCGTAAGCCGGGTATGGAGCAACTTTTTTTGCCTGACCAGAGCCAGCCACTGCGCCTGCCACCTGATTCAGCTGCCCTGCACCTGATTCAGCATATCCGTGACGAAGCGCATCGCTTTGCCATCACCGGACATCGTCAGCGCAGGGCAAAGGCGCAAGGCACGTCATCGTTAGAGGGCATCCGGGGTGTTGGTGCAAAACGCCGCCAGCGTCTGCTACTGCACTTCGGCGGCCTGCAGGCCCTGAGCCGCGCCGGTGTTGAAGATATCTGCCAGGTCAGAGGCATCAGCCGCTGCCTGGCAGAACAGATTCATGCCGCACTACATGACGACACATGAAATAATAAGCCCGGCTTATCTTCACAGAGAGACGACCATGTACCGACATACCCCCAACCTGATTACCTCAGCCCGTATTGCGCTGCTGCCGATTCTGATCATGCTCAGCTATCTGCCGGTCAGCTGGGCACCACTGGCGACGACCAGTGTATTTATCCTGGCAGCACTGACCGACTGGCTGGACGGTTATCTGGCACGCCGCTGGCACCTGGTCTCTGCCTTCGGGGCTTTTCTGGATCCGGTTGCTGATAAGCTGATGGTTGCCACTGCATTAATCCTGGTGTTACAACACAATCCGGCGGTCTGGATGGTCCTGCCAGTACTGGTGATCATTGGTCGTGAAATCATTATCTCTGCGTTACGTGAATGGATGGCCAGCCTTGGTGCCGGTGCCCAGGTCGCCGTTTCACAAATCGGCAAGATTAAAACCACAGCGCAGATGATCGCGATCATCTGCCTGCTGTACCAGCATGATTTTGCGGGTCTGCCCATCTACACCATCGGTGTTATCCTGTTATATCTGGCTGGCTTCCTGACCCTCTGGTCCATGCTGATTTATCTGCAGGCTGCCTGGCCCGAACTGCGCAGAAAACCAGATGTATGAACCACGACTGTTTCATCAGAATCTGTAAACTGATATGACTTATGATCTGTTGATTGTTGGTGGCGGTCTGGTTGGTGCCAGTCTGGCGATCGCCCTGAGCGGACGCGGGTTGCGTATTGGTGTGATTGAAGCACGTTCGCCGGGCGATCCGGGCCAGGCCAGTTATGATGACCGGGCACTGGCGTTAAGTTATGGCAGCCGACGTATTCTGGAATCTATACAGATCTGGCCGGATCTGGCAGATCAGGTTGCTCCGATCCGGCGCATTCATATCAGTGATCAGGGACATTTCGGCAGTGCCCGGATCACCTCAGAGCAGGAGAGGGTGCCCGCGCTGGGCTATGTGATTCCGGCCAGGCAACTGGGCCGGATACTCTGGCAGCGGCTGCAGCAATGTGCAGATGTGACGCTGCTGACATCGGCACAGGTGATCGCTGTGCAACACACGCCGACACAGGCTGATGTGATATTACGCCAGCATGACCGGGACACTCAGCTGGTGGCCCGCCTGTTAGTCGCCGCTGATGGTAGTGATTCCACCCTGCGGAAACAATTGCAGATACCCACAACTGGCCGTGATTACCATCAGATTGCGCTTGTTGCCAGCATCACACCGGGACGCCCGCATGCGGATACTGCCTGGCAGCGTTTCACACCTACTGGTCCGGTCGCACTCCTGCCGCAGCGGGCCGGACATTGCACCCTGATCTGGACGTTACACCCGGATCAGCATACGCAAGTGCTGCAGTATGACGCAGATCAGTTCTGTGCAGCCTTTCAGCGGCAGTTTGGTTATCGTCTCGGCACCCTGCAGCGGGTAGGGCGGCGTCACAGTTATCCACTCAGATTGTGTCGGGCACAACAGATTGTGTCGGAACGCACGGTACTGATCGGTAATGCCGCACATACGCTGCACCCGGTTGCCGGACAGGGCCTTAATCTGGGTCTGCGCGATCTGTCTGTTCTGGTTGAATGCGTGTTGCGTGCGCATCATGCAGACCAGGACATCGGTAACCCGGATTGTCTTAACCAGTATCAGCATATCTGCCGTCAGGAACACCAGCGGCTGGCGCAGGCAACGGACAATCTGGTGCGGTTATTTACCAGCCCGTTACGCAGCCTGCAGTGGGCCAGAAATATCGGTCTGCTGGCATTTGATCATCTGCCGCAGGTTAAACATGCCTTTGCCCGTGCCGCAATGGGTACAGCGCACAGGAGCATACCCGGGTAATAATAGCCTGCGCGTAAACATGTGGAACAAGCAACATCAGAAAAAAAGAGTGGCATTATTATTGTGGATCCCGTGCATGTTGGCGGCGGCAGCAGATCGCTCAGCAGAAACAGCGCAACATTTAGCTGATCTGCGCCAGACGATAGCAGAGATACAGGCACAGATGCAGTCTGTTCAGGATGAACGTGATCAGGTCAGTCAGCATCTGCAACAAAGCGAAATCACTCTGATCCGACTACAACAGACAGCGCATGATTTAACACAACGTTACAACACACAACAACAACATCTGATACAGCTGCAGGCGCGGGGTCAGCAACAACAGGCCACCTTGCAGCAAGAGCGTCGTACGCTGATAAAACAGGTTCGATCAGCTTATCAGATGGGGTATCAGCAACAGATTAAACTGTTATTAAGTCAGCAGGATACACAGGTATTCGGTCGTGTACTGACATATTATGATTATCTGAATCGTGCCCGGATGGCACGCATGCAGACAGCAGAACAACAGCTGCAACAATTAATCAGTACACAACGTGAAATTGTGCAGCAGCAGGATCAATTGCTGACTTTACAGACTCAGCAACAGGCAGCTCAACACGATTTACACCTTGCGCAGCAGCGTCGTCGTCGGGTATTAGCAGGATTAGATCAGCAATTACATCAACAAGGTGCCAGATTGCGCCGTTTGCAGGCTGATGCACAACAGTTACAGATCTTACTGGATCAGTTACAACAGGCATTGGCCGAGAGTGCGACGCAACAACAGATCGAACCGTTTTCTCACCGACGTGGTCAACTGAACTGGCCGACTCAGGGTCGTATACTGCATCAGTTCGGGTCGCACAAAATCGGTTCGCTGCGCTGGGATGGCGTGTTGATGCAGGCTGAGGCTGGTCAGCCGGTACGGGCCAGCTATGGTGGTCGGGTTGTGTTTGCAGACTGGTTACGTGGCTTCGGCATGTTACTGATTGTGGATCATGGCGAAGGTTATCTGTCATTGTATGGGCATAACCAGCGCCTGTTAAAATCAGTTGGTGATCAGGTATCCGCTGATGAACTGATTGCGCAGGTCGGTGATACGGGTGGTCGTGAAACCTCAGGTCTGTATTTTGCGATACGACACCAGGGACAGCCAGTCGATCCGGCCTTATGGTGTCGTGGATAAAGCATTGTGTCAGCTCATAATTCCGGGTGTGAACCGGGTTTCCGGCTGACTATAAATGTCGCATAATGTATATTATGTTAAATTAAATAGACCCCTGAGTTTTCGTAAATAAAGACCACGTCTGTATCTGTAGCGGCATGCTACCCTGCGCAAAGGTCTTGGCATTCACTGCCGTGATATACTGCGGCCCGGATTCAGATCTTATGCAGGAGGATATATGGGTGCCACACATATCACTGTCACTATCAGGAACCCGGCAGATCCTGATAAATTCTGGGAAGGCCTGTTTTTAGTTGATACCGGGGCGACCGATTCGCTGGTTCCGGAAAATTGTCTTGCGTCCATTGGTCTGAGACCTAAGGCTCAGCGAACATATGAACTGGCTGATGGCAGTGAGATAAAAATGGACATTACGACCGGTGATATTGAATTTATGGGAGAGATTGTGGGTGGCACGATTATCTTCGGGGAGCCGGGTTCAGAGCCCATTCTGGGTGTGACAGCATTGGAATCAGTGGGTATAGAGGTTGACCCTCGTAACCAGACATTGAAACGGATGCCAGCGACCAGACTGAAGAAACTGAAACCAAAATTCGACCAGTCAGATCCGGTGACAGATTGATCACTTGCTTCTTTCTTTTTTCACAGGAATATTCACATGTTTGCTAATCTGACTGATCGTCTGGATGAAACGTTGCAAAAAATTCGGGGTCAGGGAAAATTATCTGACGATAATATCCGTGAAACAGTACGTAATGTCCGTATGGCATTATTAGAAGCGGATGTCGCCCTGCCCGTTGTCAGGACATTTACGCAACAGATTCGCGAGAAGGCAGCCGGCACTGAGGTCATGCAGAGCCTGTCACCCGGTGAAACTCTGGTCAGGATTGTTAAGGATGAGCTGACCACCCTGATGGGTGAACAGAATGCATCACTGAATCTGGCTACACAACCACCTGCAGTGATCATGCTGGCTGGATTGCAGGGTTCTGGTAAAACCACCAGTGCAGCAAAGTTAGCCCGTTTTCTGCTGGGTTCCGGTAAAAAGGTGATGCTGGTTAGTTGTGACGTATATCGCCCGGCTGCAATTCAGCAGTTGGCCGTACTGGCGAACGATGTCGGTGCCCTGCTCCACCCGGCCACAACTGAACAGCAACCCACTGACATTGCCACCGCAGCATTGAACGCAGCAAAACGGGCATTTGTGGATGTTCTGATTGTGGATACAGCGGGTCGGCTGCATGTTGATACCGATATGATGGCAGAGGTACAGGCACTACATGCTGCCGTTGACCCGGTGGAAACCCTGTTTGTTGTGGATGCCATGACTGGTCAGGATGCGGCGAATACAGCACGCGCATTTGACCAGTCGCTACCATTGACCGGGGTGATTTTAACGAAAGCAGACGGGGATGCGCGCGGCGGAGCCGCACTATCTATCCGGCAGATTACCGGCAAACCGATTAAGTTTCTCGGTACCGGTGAAGGCACCATGGCATTGGAACCATTCTATCCGGACCGGGTTGCCTCACGTATTCTGGGGATGGGTGACGTACTATCTCTGGTTGAGGAAGTACAACAAAAGGTTGATCAGCGCAAAGCAAAAAAACTGGCGCGTAAGATACAGAAGGGGCAGGGATTTTCGTTAGCAGACTTTCGTGATCAGCTACACGAAATTCAGGGGATGGGGGGTGCTGATGGTATGTTAGATAAACTACCTGGCATGAACCAGATACCGGATAAGGTGAAACAACAGTTTGATACCGTTCAGAGCAAACGAATGATTGCGATGATCAACTCCATGACACCGCATGAACGAGAGTTTTTCAAGGTGATCAAAGGTTCACGCAAAAAACGAATTGCTGCTGGTTCCGGGACACAGGTACAGGATGTGAACAAATTGTTAAAACAATTTCAGAGCACCCAGAAAATGATGAAAAAATTCAGTGGTGGCGGTATGGATAAAATGATGCGTAAGTTTCAGGGGGTATTACCCGGACATGGTATGCCTTAACTCAATCACTCCGGACTTTCAGTTCTGTGTGGGCTGATGCTGATTCAGCAAAATAATCAATCCGGTAACCTTTCGGATCATCGGTATGTTCGGCAATATCCGCCATCCGGCGCGGAAAATGACCAGTTGCACGATCCGCAAAATAACGACGCAATGCCGCTGCGACAGTCGGAAAGGCCAGCTGCTCCCACGGAATCTGTGCTTCTGTGAACAATGCCGTTTCCAGGCTCTCTATCCCCGGGGCAAAATCTGCACCTGATAAGTGCGCGCGGAATAACAGATAGACCTGGTTGATATGTGGCAGATTCACAGTCAGATAGGGTGCGATCAGTTTAACCCGCGCCGTCGCCTCTTCCCAGGTTTCGCGCACCGCACCCTGATAGGTCGTCTCGCCGTTTTCCATAAACCCGGCAGGTACGGTCCAGTAACCATGACGCGGCTGTATCCCACGCCTGCATAGCAGGACCCGATCCTGATGCTGTACGATGCAGCCAACCACAACCTTCGGATTCTGGTAGTGCACTAACCCGCACTGTTCACACACCTGCCTGGGGCGTGTATCTCCGTCCGGTACCTGTTCGGAAACGTGCGCACCACAACGGGCACAATAGTTCACCTGCATAACACACCCCGCGCCTGTAATAAATCAGAAACTGCTGTCACAATCCGCGCATCTGTATCCACTCGCAGCTGCTGGTGCACCACCTGATAACGTTGCCGGATCAGTGCGACTTGTGTCGGTGTCTGCAATAGATGTAAGACCGCCGAAGCCAGCCTGTCCACGGCACATTGCTGCTGCAGAAACAGCGGAGCCAGCGGCTCTTCAGCCAGCAGATTTGCCAGTACCACCCGTTCTGTATTCACCAGGCTCAGTGCACGTAACAGCGCATAAGTCAGCGGATGTAACCGATAACCGACCACCATCGGACAACCGCATAATAATCCTTCCAGCGTCGCTGTACCAGACGCCACCAGAGCAGTATCCGCAGCCGTGAACGCAGCCCGACTATCCGGGGTTGTTGTTATCGGCAGATTGGGCGCATATTGCGCACAATACGTCTGCCAGAGCACTGCCATCGCTGTATCTGCCATCGGTACGACCAGCTGCAACCCCGGTATCCGCTGTCGACAAACCCGGGCCGTGGCCAGGAACGGTGGTGCCAGACGATTGATTTCACCTGACCGGCTACCCGGCAGAATCGCCAGAACGGGTAACTCCGGTGCTAACGCCAGTGACTGACGCGCCGCAGTCTGATCCGGCAATAACGGTAGTTGTTGTGCCAGGGTGTGTCCCACATAACAGGACGCGACCCCGTGCGATTGTAAAAAGGCAGGCTCAAACGGGAACAGGCTGAGCAACAAATCCACCGCTGACCGGATCTTACGCACCCGCCCTGGCCGCCAGGCCCAGATTGATGGACATACATAATGGACGGTCGGTACACCTGCCTGACGCAATCGCCGGGCCAGTGGCAGATTAAAATCCGGCGCATCTATTCCGATGAACAGGTCGGGTGGCGTCGCCAGCCAGTGTTGTATCAGATTGCGGCGCAGTTGCAATAATGCCGGGAGATGGCGCACCACCTCGAACAGGCCCATGACCGATAATGTTGCCATTGGTGCCAGGCTGCGCAGGCCATGTGTCAGCATGCTGGCACCGCCCACTCCCTCAAACTGCCAGTGCGGATGCTGCGCCTGCAACGCTGCCAGCAATCGCCCACCCAGCAGATCACCTGAGGGTTCGGCCGCGACCAGAGCCACACGCAGGGCTTGCATGAATCAGCCTGTCACTGTTTTACGCAGTATGCTGCAACCGCGTCGCTCACTCTGCAGGAAGGCCACCACCGGCTGTAATACCGGGTGTTGTACCGCCATCATGACCAGTTCATCCAGTACCTCGGTCAGTAACTGACCTGAGGTCAGCAGGCGATATGCCTGTTTCACCACGCTGACCTGTGCAGCGGAAAATCCGCGCCGTTTCAGGCCTTCCCGGTTGATGCCACATAATCTTGCCGGTGCACCTTCCACCAGCATATACGGCACCACATCCTTACGTACGGCAGCTCCCATCGCCACAAAGCTATGGGCACCCATCTGACAGAACTGCCGTATCATGGTAAAACCGCCCAGTACGACCCAGTCCGCCAGCCGGACATGTCCACCCAGTGAGGCACCATTCGCCATCACCACATGATTGCCGATCTGGCAATCATGTGCGATATGCGCATAGGCCATCAGCAGATTGTCGTTACCGATCCGGGTGATGCCATCGTCCTGCGCAGTACCGCGATGAATCGTGCAGAATTCACGAATCTGATTCCGATCACCGATAATCAGCTGACTGTGTTCACCCTGATATTTACGATCCTGTGGATCTTCGCCCACAGATGCAAACTGATAGATGGTGTTGTCACAGCCGATCCGGGTATCACTTCTGATCACCACATGCGGGCCAATCTGCGTCCCGGCAGCAATCTGTACCCTCGGACCAATGATGCTGTAAGGCCCGACAGTGACGCCAGTCGCTAACTCAGCAGTCGGATCAATAACAGCACTCGCATGCTGCATTACAGATCATTCCTGGCCGTACACATGATCTGAGCGGACGCACACAAGTCATCATCAACCCAGGCCTGGCCCTGAAAGACACCGATCTGCCGTTTGTATTTCACCAGGTCAACGTCTAAACGTAACTGGTCACCTGGTTCAACCGGTCGCCTGAAACGGGTTTTATCCAGTCCGACCAGATAAAAAATAGCATCTTCCGGCACATCTTCATGGCCCAGACTGAGTAGTCCGGTGGCCTGCGCTAGTGCTTCTATCACCAGAACACCCGGCATCACCGGCTTCCCCGGGAAATGGCCCTGAAAAAAAGGCTCATTGATGGTGACATTCTTCATCGCCACTAAATGATCAGGCGGGTTGTTCTCGACAATCCGGTCTACCAGCAGAAACGGATAACGGTGCGGCAATAAATTTAAAATCGTATTGATTGACATAAAATGACTAATTTAACCGGCTCATCACCTGAGCTAACTGTTTTTCTAACCGGCGCAATTTGTGCGCCATACGATCCAATTGTCTGATACGGGAAAAATTCCTGCGCCAGCCACTATGCGGCATGGCCGGTAACAGGCTGGTATAACGACCGGGTTGCGATAAATTATGTGTCACCGGCGTCATGCTGGAGACATGCACCTGATCGGCCAGTTCAATATGCCCAACCAGACCACTCGCCCCGGCGATCGTACAATGCTTACCAATCCGGGCAGACCCGGCAATACCGACACACGCGGCAATGGCCGTATGCTCGCCGATCTGCACATTGTGTCCGACATGCACCTGATTATCTAATTTGACCCCATCCGCCAGCATGGTATCGTTCAGAGCACCGCAATCAATCGTGGTATTTGCACCAACCTCAACCCGATCACCCAGCCGCAGACGCCCCAGCTGCGGAATCTTAACCCAGCTGCCCTGATCATTCGCAAAACCAAACCCATCACTCCCGAGCACGGCACCGGCATGAATGATGCACTCAACCCCTAATTCAACCCGGGGATACAGCGTGACACCAGGGTGCAGACAGGATGCCTGACCCAGTACACAATCCTCCCCGATCGTGCAATTCGGACCAATCACCACCTGCCCGGCTAGCACAACACGTGCGCCGATCACGGTATGAGCACCGATAGTGACATCTGGTGCCAGCTGCGCTGAAGGATCAATCACCGCAGTCGGATGTCGCCCCGCTGCAGGCCGCTCAACGGCTGATAACGCGGTTGCAGCCTGTGCGTACGCCAGCAGCGGATTCTGCGTCACCAGTGCATTACCCGGATATTCAGGCAGATCTTCCGGTGCCAGGATCACCACGCCCGCCTGCGTATCCGCCAGATAACAGCGGAAATCTGACCGGTGCAGAAAGGTCAGCTGATCCGCTGTAGCCTGATCCAGCGGGGCAATGCTCCGGATCAGGTAATCCGCATCACCCCGTAACTCAGCACCGGTAACCTGCGCCATCTGGCCTGCTGTCAGATACGGCATACGGGCCTAAAATGTGGTGCCGATAGAAAACTGAAAGACTTCTTCTTTTTCTTTATCCAGACGGGTCGGATTGATCGGTTTGGCCACACTCAGGGTCAACGCCCCGATCGGCGACAACCAGGACATACCAACACCTGCCGAGTAGCGCAGATGGTCTAACCGGATATCGGTTGCCTTGGTGTCGTACACATGCCCGGCATCAATAAATCCCAGCAACCGCATCGTCGGAGAAAAGACCGGTGGCAGGTAGAGTTCAGCATTCCCGACCAGTCGCATATTGCCACCAATCGGATCACCTTCTGAATCACGCGGGCCCAGTGCAAACGACTGAAAACCGCGTACCGATCTGGGTCCGCCAGCATAAAAATGTTCAAAAATCGGCAGCTGACTGGTATCACCATAGGCATCGCCATAGCCTATCTCGCCATTCACTGAGAATACCCAGTCACGAGGCAATGACCAGTAGTGACGATATTTATAAAATAATTTGTAATATTGCAGTTTGCTCCCTGGCAGTGACAGCTCCAGTCCTAACCGTTGCAGCGTCCCCTGTGTCGGAAACCAGGCGCTATCGCGTGAGTCATGCTGCCAGCTCAGATCAGCTTCGGCATTGAGATAACGTTGGCCTTCCGCAGTCACCCAGTTCTGTACTTCAGCAGACGGGCTGGAACCCATTTTAAGATCAATATGATGCGCTCTGAGTCCGACATTCACCCGGTTAAACTCACTCAGTGGCACACCAAAGCTGATTCCGGCAATGCCGTTGCTGGTTTTATAATCTGCGGTATCCAGCTCATCAAAGTCGGTGGCACGATAACTGAGCTGAAAGCCCCGGCTGACACCATCCACCGTGTAATAAGGATTATTATACGAGACCTCATAATGCTGATTCGCTTTACTGGTCTTCAGCGCGACAGCCACTTTTTTACCGGTACCAAAAAAGTTATCCTGCGCAATACTCGCATTCAGTACGATACCTTCCGACTGAGAAAAACCCACTCCGGCCAGCAGTGCACCGGAAGGCTTTTCAGTTACCCGGACGTTCACATCAACCTGATCAGGCACCCCCGGCACCGCCGGTGTTGTGATATCAATGCCTTCAAAATAACCGGTGCGTTGTACTCGTTCCCGCGACAGACGTAATTTTTCGCCTGAAAACCAGGTTGATTCCATCTGCCGGAACTCGCGCCGGATCACCTCATCCCGGGTACGCGAATTGCCCTCAATATTCACACGGCGCACGGATACCCGCCGCCCCGGCTCCAGATTAAACGTCAGGGCTACCAGGTGTTGTCCCTCGTCCACTTCAGGCAACGCATTCACCTGTACCCGGGCATAGCCCTGATCAGACAGCAGGCGCGAAAGCCGCTCGGTACTCTGCAGGACCAGACGCCGGTTAAATGGCTCGCCACGACGCAACTGAATCGCTTCAAAATAAGGTGCTATTTCACCAATGTAGGTGCCTGACAGCTGAATATCATGCAGTGTATACACCGCACCTTCATCAATATTGATCGTGATGAAAATACCGGTTTTATCCGGTGTGATATTCACCTGCGTTGACCGGATCTCAAACCGGAGGTAGCCCTGATCCATATAAAAAGTACGCAGGGCCTCCAGATCGGCATCCAGCTTTGGTCTGGAATACTGATCTTCTTTAGTGAATACAGCAAACCAGCCGCCTGTCGCAAGCTGCATTTCATCCAGCAGTGCCTGTTCCGGAAACGCTGTATTGCCGACAATATTAATGCCCCGGATACGGGTCATATCCCCTTCCGTGATATCAAACGTAACCGTCACCTGATTACGCTCTGCTTCAGCAATCCGGGTGCGGATCTGAACAGCATATTTGCCCTGATTAAAAAACTGTTCCTCCAGTTCACGTTCCATACGTGCCAGCAGCGGGCGCTGAAAGGGCTTACCCTCAGCCAGCCCGGATGCTGTCAGGGCCGCCCGTAACGTCTTATCATCCAGTGAATCATTCCCCTGCAGCTGCACCTTGGCAATAGTCGGTCGCTCAACCACGATAACCTGCAGCACATCCCCGTCACGTGCAAAGCGGATATCGCTGAAAAATCCGGTTTTATACAAGGCTCGCAACAGTTCAGGTGTCTTCGCATCAGACAACATATCACCCGGTTGCAACGGCAGGTAAGCTGAGACCGTGTCCTGCGCAATACGTTGCGTACCCTTGATCTGAATGGCCTGAACACGGAAAGTCTCCGCCAGAAGACCTGGCATGTAAAAAAGCATGCCAAGAAATATCAGAGTCTTAAATCTGGCAAGTACGCAAATAGCAGTACGGGAATGCATAAGCAAACCTCATCGAAATACAAAATTCAGCGGACTGTCCGGGAAGACCCTGCAGGCTCAGGCGGTCCGGGCTACAGCAGCCCGGAACACGCACAATACTATCCGCTGCTCAGTTCTGACAAATCGGCGGCGCGGCGAATTTATCACTCAGTCCGGGTGCCAGATTAAAATAGTTCTGACCTAACGCAATCGCCCGGAAGGCCTGGTCATTGACTTCAGCCAGAATACCCCCCGTCACATTCGCCTCATTTTCATACACGGCCTGACTCTTGGTGCTGGCAGCAACAAAATCCGTACCGGCCAGGATACGCGTCGGATACCGGTTGAAGAAATCAACATACAAAGCGCGTTTTTCCGGTGTGTCAAAATAGGCTTCGGCAATCACAGTCCATGAAATATCCAGCGACAGATGCGGATTCTGGTCCAGCATACGAGACATCAAGCCGATATGTTCAACCGGATCCATCGTGACCAGCTCGCGGGATAAGCCCATATGCATCCAGACAATTTTATTATGTGGATACAGACTCAGCACCGTTTCCATCAGATGGAGGTTTTTAGTCGGTGCATTATCATCCCCCAGATCAGAGTGTAAGGCAATCGGAATACCTCGCTGCCGCAGAATGGTCATAAAATCAGCCCATCCGGCAATATTCTGTTCCGTCGCCGGATGATGACCATTACCGCGCAGGGCCTCTTTATGCACATTGACCTCACCCATCCACTGAAACAGGCCGGGATATTCCTGATCCAGCAGCCTGATATGTTCCACCACTGTTCCCGGTGCTGCCAGATCAGGGAATGTCATGGACAGCCCGATATGGATATCCTGCTGCGGATATTCGACATAATTCGCCGCGTTTTCAAAGTCATTTTTCAGGCCGGGTAAGGCATCTGTGCCCACACAGTCCAGATAATAGGTGCAGTCACCATCATACGGCAGGGTCTGACCGATACCATACAATAACGCAAAGCGCACCCCGGCAGCATCCAGATAGTCCAATAACTCAGGGTAAGGCACACTGGTCCCGCCAAACGGCTGCGGATGCAGATGCAGATCAGTAACCGCTGTCTGGGACTGGTTGCGGCGATCATAACAGGCCTGCGGTTCACCGGATGTCTTCATGAACTGCGCTAAAGGCCGGTCACTCTGGCTATGCATCAGGCTGCTGCAACCAGATACCAGTCCGCCACAGATCAACATACTCAGTACATTTTTCATCATCATTGATCACCTGTTGTTATGGATACCTCTGAACACATCACAAACGAAGAGACATGCCACTTACAAGAGTATCTGCGTTAAAAAATAATGTCGCCAGCCATTATAGCCGGGGGTCACTCAGGAAACCATACTCGCAGCCAGCCAGCCGCTATAATGCCGACCAGACAAACACAGGATGTCCGCTATCCTGTCGCGCCGTCACCGGCAATCCGATACGCATTCCTCCGGCCCTGCTATGCCTGATCTGAGCTATATCCGCAACTTTTCGATCATTGCACACATTGACCATGGTAAATCGACTCTGGCCGACCGGTTTATTCAATGGTGCGGCGGACTGAGCCAGCGCGAAATGGCGACTCAGGTGCTGGATTCGATGGACCTGGAACGTGAACGCGGTATCACCATCAAGGCGCAGGCCGTCACACTGCACTATCCGGCACAGGATGGCATCACCTACCAGCTGAACTTTATTGACACCCCCGGCCACGTCGATTTTTCATACGAAGTCTCGCGTTCACTGGCCGCCTGCGAAGGTGCTCTGCTGGTCGTCGATGCGGCTCAGGGAGTCGAGGCACAAAGCGTTGCCAATTGTTATACCGCCATTGCGCAGGGCCTGGAGGTGCTGCCGGTACTGAATAAGATCGACCTGCCCTCAGCCGAACCGGAACGGGTTATCCGCGAAATTGAAGAAATCATCGGCATTGAAGCAGAAGAAGCACTGCCGGTCAGCGCGAAGACCGGAGCGGGTATCCCGGAACTGCTGGAACATCTGGTCGCCATGATTCCACCACCGACCGGCATGCAGAACGCACCACTGCAGGCACTGATCATTGATTCATGGTTCGATCCGTATGTCGGAGTCATCTCACTGATCCGCGTCATGCATGGCAGCCTGCGACCGAAACAGAAAATGCATATCATGTCGACCGGACGCACCTATCAGGTCGAAAAAGTGGGCATGTTCACGCCAAAACAAACCTTTACCCGTCAGCTCAGCTGCGGCGAAGTCGGCTTTATCATTGCCGGTATCAAAGATATTGATGCGGCACCAGTCGGCGATACCATCACTGCAGCAGACCAGCCCGCCCCGGCACCCCTGCCCGGCTTCAGCACCATCCACCCCCGGGTATTTGCCGGGCTGTATCCGGTCTCTTCGGATGACTATGAAAACTTCCGCGATGCCCTGCAGAAATTACGCCTGAATGATGCCGCCTTACATTATGAACCGGAAACCTCGCAGGCACTGGGCTTCGGCTTTCGCTGCGGCTTTCTTGGTATGCTGCATATGGAGATTATTCAGGAACGCCTGGAACGCGAATATCAGCTCAATCTGATCACCACTGCGCCCACAGTGGTGTACGAAGTGCTGAGCAAAGACGGTAGTGTCACCCGGATTGACAATCCGGCTGAGCTGCCGGATCCGGGCCGCATTGAAGCGATCCGCGAACCGATTATCGAAGCCCATATTCTGGTGCCACAGGATTATCTGGGCAATGTGATGACCCTGTGTATTGAAAAACGCGGTGTGCAGAAAGACCTGCGTTATCTCGGCGGTCAGGTACAACTGGTCTGTGAACTGCCCCTGAACGAAGTGGTACTGGACTTTTTTGACCGGCTGAAATCAGTCAGTCGCGGCTATGCCTCATTCGAGTACGAGCTGAAGCGTTTTCAGCCGGACCGGCTGATCAGACTGGATATCCTGATCAATGGTGAAACGGTGGACGCACTCTCTCTGATTGTGCACCGTGACCATGCCGACAGCCGCGGACGGGTGCTGACTGAAAAAATGCGCGATCTGATTCCGCGCCAGATGTTTGAAATCGCCATCCAGGCTGCCATCGGCAGCAAGGTCATCGCGCGCTCTACTGTCCGGGCATTGCGCAAAAACGTCACAGCCAAATGTTATGGTGGCGATGTCACCCGCAAACGCAAGCTACTGGAAAAACAAAAGGCCGGTAAAAAGCGTATGAAGCAGGTGGGCCGGGTGGATATTCCACAGGATGCCTTCCTGGCCGTATTGCAGGTTGGTCAGGATACCAGATAAAACAAATGTGCTTCATCTGACCCTGTTGCCCGGGTATCTTTATATTGGCAACAAGAGGCGTTCCCGGTGGACATGGTCTGCAGTTGAAAATAGCTGCGAGTCAGTCTGAACCGTCCTGCTCAGAAATTAATGCTTGCGGAACAGCAAAATAATCAGGATAATCCAAACCCTGAACAGCAGATTAAAAATATCAACAGATTCAAATCATACCAGCAAATAAATATAACAGGTCATCAGACTGTATGGAACAACATCAGGACCAGCAGATCAGGTCACAACAACGCAAGGCCGAGCAGCAGTTAGCGGACGCACTGTATCAACTCGGGCGCGGCCTTGCAGAAAATGCAGAGCCTGATCAGATCCTGCAGCGATTCGGTCACTGGCAGAATATCCGGGATGATTTCATCCGGAATCCGGTACTACAATGGCTCAGACAACGTTTTGATCTGGATCAGCTGGAACTGCAGCTGATCACCATCGGATACATCACCTGGCTGGAACCGGAAACCCGCAGCCCTTACCTGCAGCTGCACTGGTATGAACAGCCGCCGGGACTCAGTCTGGAACGCGCCTTATTCCTGAGCGACATTCAGGAGACCGACAAGCCCGCAGCCCTCCGCTATCTCTGGCAACACAGCCCCGCCTGCCACTACCGGCTACTACAGCCACACAAAGCTGACTGCCTCACCCGCCCCCTGCTCCTCGCCGAAGACCTCTGCCACATTCTCACGACCGGTGCCCCGACCCCGGAACCCGACAATCTGTTCAGCATCAACCAGGCTCCGACCAACCCGGATCCGATCCTCACCGCCAGCTACTCCCGCCTGCTCAGCCAGCCACCCGGTAAACTCAACCAACTACACGGACAGACCGGCGCCGAACGGGCAGCCATCGTCGCCCAGCTCGCGGTACAACACCACATTCCACACTGGTATCTGGTCGATACATCGCACCATACCGAACTCAGTGATGACACCAGCTACCGGATACTGCGTCATCTCTACCTGCATAGCGATCCGGGCCCCTGCTACCTGTACTGGCCTGATCTGCAGCAATATTGCTGGCAGAACAAACACGGCATCCGTTTTTATCGACACCTGCTGGCACTGCCACACCTCACCCTGTTCACAGACAATCCGGCAGACCCGGTGCGGGATCAGGAGCATGCGATTCCGGCAGAATACCTCGAACGACTGCGCAACAACCAACCGGAATCCATCACTACAACCTGCTACACCCTGAACTGGCCGGACCAGGAGGCTATCGCGGCAAGCTGGCAGGCCTTGTCTGATCAGATCACGCCGGAATGTCCCGGGCTGACACCACTCAGCGCAGAAGATACCCGATTACTTGCGACCCTGTACCGGGTAAGGCCAACCCGGATTTGTGCTATTGCTGACCAGCTGGTTGACACACCACCGGAACAGAACAATCTGTTATCAACACTGCAACGGCTGGCGCGGCAACACATCACGCTACCTGATCCGACACTTGCCAGCTTCTGCCAGACCCGGGAAACCTTGCAGGACATGGTGCTGGCAGAAGAAACCACAGAACAGCTGCAGGAGATCATCGACCGGGTAAAACACGGCACAGAACTGATCCACCTGATGCCACATGCCAGAATCGGTGCTCAGGCCTTATTCTGGGGCAAACCCGGCACCGGAAAGACGATGGCGGCACGTGCTATTGCGAACGAACTACAACTACCTTTATACCAGGTCAACCTGGCAAATATTGCCAGCAAATGGATCGGAGAAACAGAAAAGCACCTGGCTGAATTATTTGATACCGCTCAGGAAAGTCATGCCGTTTTATTATTTGACGAAGCTGATGCTATCTTTGCTAAACGTAGCGAAGTCGAATCCAGCCACGACAAAAATGCCAATATGGGCGTGAGCTTTTTATTACAACGTATGGAAAGTTATACTGGCCTGTTATTGTTAAGCACCAACTTCAAAAGCAATCTGGACGATGCCTTTCTGCGTCGGTTTCATGCTGCCATTGAGTTCAGTATGCCGGATGCCACATTACGTACCCTGCTCTGGCACAAAGTATGGCCTGCTCAGTGGACCAGAGCGCAGATACCCACAACAACTGAACTCAGCCTGCTGGCCGAAAAATTCGAGTTTACGCCGTCACAAATCGTTAATATTGCTGAACGTAGCGTTCTTTTCGCCATAAGAGACGGTACTAACCGGATTACCGGACAGAAACTCAGGTCAGCCATCGTGCGTGAGCTTGAAAAAGAAGGGGCTGGCTTTCTTGCAGAACAAAAGGTCGCTGATTATTTCAGCGACATATCAGGTAAGCTGACACAACCGACGGAAACTGACATCTGATGGACCCGAACATATTACAGAAAGTCCGCAGGGCTCTGGAACAGATGATCCTGAAGGAAGTATTGCATCACAAGTCCGGTACAAATAGTGGTATACAACTCAGCTTTATCGCACCAGACAGTGATTTTGTCGCAGAACTCGGTACAGATCCTGTTATCAATTGTTACCTGATTGGCGTCAACGAAGACAAAGATCGCAAAAAAAGTGAACCTTATAATACCAGGCTGAATAAAGATAAAACCCAGGTCACATTGCAGAAAGAACCGAAATTTGTTGACATCAGTTATATGATAACGGTATGGTGCAAAGACAGAAAAGGCAGTGCTGAGATTGAGCATTTACTGATCGGCTATCTGATATCCAGCTTGGGAAAATATGACTTTTTACCAGACCAGTATGTTGAACAGAATGGTATAGATCCAGGCCCTTACGGCATACAGTTTACCCTGTTCGGCAGTGAAAACAGCGAAAAAGTCAGCGGGCAGGTCTGGCAGGCGATGGGTTCAACACCTAAGCCCAGTCTGATGTTATCCCTGTCGGTTCCTGTCACCATCTACCCGACAGATACTCTGCCTGCAATCCAGTACATTAAAAACACGGCGATAACAAAGAAACCATCTGATAAAGGACATCTCAATGAGCAAAAAAAACCAAATTAAAGATTACTTTAAGAAAGGTAATACGCCCAAAGAAGAACAGTTTGCCGAACTGATTGACTATGCATCGAATGCAGCAGAGCTCACCGGTACAATCGATAATGCGAGTCTGCCAGCCAATATAGATGTCACAAACATCTCAGGCAACGGTTCAGGCCTAACCAACCTGAACGCAACACAGCTCGCAACAGGAACAATTGATAATGCCCGTCTGCCAGGTGATATAAACGTCGCAAATGTCTCAGGAAATGGCTCAGGCCTCACCGACCTGACTGCAACAGAACTGACCGGAAAAATTAGCAATGCAAATCTGCCAGCTGACGTAACTGTCACGAGCGTTACAGGCAACGGCTCAGGACTCACCGATCTGGATGCAACAAAGCTCACCGGTACAATCAACAATGCGCGTCTGCCAGCTAATATAGATGTCACAAACATCTCAGGCAACGGCTCAGGACTCACCGACCTGACTGCAACAGAACTGGCCGGAAAAATTAGCAATGCAAATCTGCCAGTTGACATAACTGTCACGAGTGTTACAGGCGATGGCTCAGCTTTAACTAATCTGTTACCAGCAGCGTTTGAATTTGTAGAAGATATAGGCCAGGAAGTTACAGAAAGCGATATACCAGAAGGCAAAATACTGGCACTTTATACTGATGTGCCTGATGTAGTCTAGAGAGATAGATAAGTATGTTATATATAAAAGAAGAGGATAAAGTAAAAAAGATCAGCCGCTGTTTTTATGTTACATCCGACAAAAGTAAGCAGCTCAGACAGTTGCACAGACTGTATTTTGTCAAAGACACACAACTCAGAAAAATTAATATCACTGAAAACTGGTTCATTCTGGGACGCGAAGGAGACACTTACGGGGCAGGCATTATTGTACTTGAAGGTCGTGGCATATTATTTGATAAACCCGGAGGAGACTATACGTTTACGATACCCGAAAACATCCGCACCATCCATATGGTTGCTATTGGTGCTGGTGGCAGTGGCGGAAGGAATGATGGGCAAGGCTTTGGAGGTGGTGGTGGTGGGCTTGCCGCTGTCATCAACCAATCTGTAACACAGCAAGAAAGATTAACTATTACCGTTGGCCGAGGCGGGAACGCCCTAACTGGAGATGTTACAGGTAAAGGTAGTGATGGTGAAAAGAGTAGTATTAAAAATTATATAAAAGCGGAAGGCGGTGGTGGTGGTGACATATATAAAAGTGGCAAAGGGGGAGGTACAGGTGGTCAGGGAGAAATTATCAAGGATCGAGCAACACATACCGCAGCCGTGATAGGCACAGGAGGAAATGGGGGTAGTCAGACTGATGGTGGCGGTGGTGGTGGTGCAGCGGGTTATGGTGGATCAGGTGGTCATGGTGGAGGACAGGAAGCAAGCCAATCTGGTCAACAAGGGGGAGGTGGCGGTGGTGGTAGCGGCTCAAACAGTAATCACTCAGAAGGTGTCGGCGGGATGGGAGGTGGTGTCAGTCCCTTTGGTAAAGGAGCCGACGGCGATGCAGGTCTATCAAATGAAACAATTGATGGAGAACCTGGTATAGGTGGGAGTATAAAAACATCCTATCAAGATAAATGTTATGGCGGTGGCAGCGGTGGTGCTGATTATCCGAGTAGTACTGTAGCTGCGCAAAATGGTGCTGTACTGATCTGCTGGGGCGAACCACTCCCGATTACCTGAGAAAAAAACATGGTCGTAAATCAGGGTACACTTTCAGTCGGCATGATTCAGACAGCACCGCCAACTCCGGTCAGTAATCCGCAACAATCAAAAACAAAAAAAATGAAGGTACAGGGGCAATGTGTCAGTGTACAGAAGGATGTTGATGACACACTGAAAAAGTTTTATCCGGCCTGGCCGTATATCAATGCCTCTTTTACCATACCCGGCACACTCAAATATGACAAAATCAGTAAGATACAATTATGCAAAAAACTCAAAGTCGGCGGTAAACCCGTCGTTAAAATGGGTGAGGTAAAATGCGAGTTCAAAAAACTGGTTGGTGCCATGATACCGCCCCCTGTCTCAACACCGGACAATGCACCATCCTACCAGGCAAGTATCAATCTGAATCCGACACATGGCAAACTCAAATCAGCTTAGCCTGAGTTATATACAGATATCACTTCACAAAGGAGATTGTCACCAGAACTGTAATCTTTATATCTTAACAATTTTTATCAACAGACCTGAAGGAAACCATTATGGCTCAATATAAAACACCTGATGTTTACGTTTTCGAAAGATCACTGATGCCACCCTCTGTGGCAGAAGTGGCCACCGCTATACCAGCATTCATCGGATATACTGAAAAAATTGAAGATAGTAAGGGTGAATCTATCTGCAATATCCCGAAGCGCGTCACCAACATGGTCGAATACGAAAAAATATTCGGTGGCCCTTATCTGGAATCATTCAAAGTCAGTCAGATCAAAGGGAGTGATGAGTTTATTTTAGACACAGGCACTGCCAAATTGGCCAGTTTTTTCCTGTACCAGGCACTCAGTCACTTTTTCGCCAATGGGGGTGGTGCCTGCCATATTGTCAGTATCGGTGGCTATGACACAGCAACGAAAGAAGATACTGCATTCACTGCAGCGATAGATACGTTAAACAAGAAGGATGAAGTCACTCTGATTTCCTGTCCGGAATCTGTCTTGTTGCCAGAAAAGAAACATTATGTTGTACAGACACATAGTCTGCAGCATGCAAAGGCACGTCAGGATCGGTTTGCGCTGTTAGATGTCTCCATGGATTTAGACAAAGCACGTGATATCAGAGGTGATGCTGCAGCGTTCCGTGATAATGTTGCAGGAAAAACAGATGAACTGAAATATGCTGCCAGTTATTATCCTTATCTCAGTACATTGATCGCCCGTTCCTATGAAGAAAAATCGGTAAAAGTCTCTTATTATAAAGATGCCAATGGCAAATCGACTAAGATTGAGGTCGAGACCTTGAACAAGGTCCAGGCCCTGGCCCAGGACCTGTTCCAGATGGTCGAGACCGAGCCCGAGACCAAGCAACTGGCCAAAGAGTTGACCTCGGCCTTGAAAAAAGCCGAAACCGAAACCGAAACCGCAGACAAAACCGAAACCGCAGACAAAACCGAGGCTCTGGCCAAGGCCAGGACCCTAGACAAAGCCAAGGACAAGGCCAAGGAGTTGACCTTGGTCTTGGAAAAAGCCGCAGCCGAGGCTCCAGCCAAGACTCTGGCCGAAGCCAAGGCCAAGGCCGAGGCTCTGGCCTTGGCCTTAGAAAAAGCCTCAGCCGAGGCTTCGGCCAAGGTTCTGGCCTTGACCACGACCACGACCACGATGGCTGCTTTAAATGACCCGGATGATGAGAACGCATCAACAGCGGCCTATAATCAGGTCAAGACGGCACTCAGCCAGAATTATCTGATTCTGCCGCCGACCCCTGCAATCGCGGGCATCATGGCGAAGACTGATGCGGAACGTGGTGTCTGGAAGGCTCCGGCGAATGTACCCGTGACCAAGGTTGCAGAACCTGTCGTTGCTATAGATAACTCGGAACAGGAAGATCTGAATGTTGACGTGATTGCCGGTAAATCAATCAATGCGATCCGGGAATTTGTTGGCAAAGGCACTTTAGTCTGGGGTGCGAGAACCTTGGCAGGGAATGATAATGAATGGCGTTATGTGCCGGTCAGGCGTCTGTTTAATATGGTCGAAGAATCCATCCAGAAATCGACGGCGTTCGCGGTATTCGAACCGAACACACCTTTTACCTGGCTGAAGATCAGGACAATGATCGAAAGCTATCTGGAAAGTCTGTGGCAACAGGGTGCCCTGTTTGGTACCACACCGGACGAGGCCTTTTTTGTTAATGTCGGACTCGGTCAGACCATGACTGAAGATGATATCAATAATGGTCTGATGAAGATTGATATCGGCCTGGCTGCTGTACGTCCGGCTGAATTTATCATACTCACCTTCATGCATAAAGCATTAGAGACCTGATCTTAATGCACTTCCTTTCTTTCTGAACATATATCTATACGCAACTGGAGAATAACAGATGGCAACTACCGTTGAGGATATTAAGGCCAGCTACCCGATACCGGTCTATCGTTTTACCGTAAATGTTGGTGATGAGAGTATGGCCTTTTCAGAGGCATCCGGACTGGATATCGGTTACGAAACGATTACTTATAAAGATGGTCTGGGCAAGATCCATATGCCGGGTCAGCCCACTGATGTGGACATTACTCTGAAACGGGGTCTGGTGCGGCAGAAAAGTCAATTATACGACTGGATCAGTGAAACCAGCCTGAACCTGATTAACAAACGGGATATCACGATTTCACTCACGGATGAGACTGCTTCTGAAATCCTGGTGACCTGGACCGTGAATAATGCGTTTCCGACCAAGCTGTCCGGCCCGAGCTTTGATGGCAGCTCCAACGAGGTCAGTATTGAAACTCTGGAACTGCGTGCCGATAAGGTGAAGATCACCTTTGCTTAATGAAAGCACAGACCATCCGGCAGAATTATCTGCCGGATGGTAAGTTTACAGATACAGGAACTTAACCTATGCTCGCAGACCGTGGCTTTCCTGTCGTTGGTTATCATTTTGTGGTATCTATTATATCGGCAGGTATTCCTAATCCGGTTGACATAGAATTCCGTGAAGTCAGTGGCCTGAAGATGACACGATCAGTCACGACATTCGGTAATATGACCAGCGTGGAACCGGTGATTCCGCGCCAGAACCTGATTCTGAAACGTGGCATCTTCACCTCATCCAGCCCGCTCACGCTGGGTAATGTGGCTGAATCACTGATGTGGCGTAACAGATTGTTACGCAAAGATATCCTGGTCAGCGCATTAGACAGCGATAAGGTACCCATGAATGCCTGGATCGTGACCAATGCGTATCTGGAATCCTGGGAATGGGATGGACTGAATGCTGATAGTAATGAGTTACTGATAGAGTCTATGAGCTTCAAATACAGTGGTATCAAATATACGCCGTTAAAACTGACAAAAAATGTTCCCTGACCTGTTCAGGTTCTCCTTTAAACATATAAATTTTATCCTGTATCTTTCTTACTGTAGAGCTTTGTTAAAGTTAAAGTGAATTAATATGCCTGATCAGCCTGAAGTGAATATCGGCAATATGAGTATAAACGCCTCGGTTTGTGGCGAGCAGAATACAGATACCGGCACGGATACTGCAGCAAACCAGGCACCTGCCACAGGGCCGGGGGTCAGCAATTGTGACTGCCTTGAGTCTTATGAGCTCAGAAAGAGATATTGATGCATGTCTTCCAGTACCTCTTATATTGACCCGACACGTAATTCATCATCCATTCCGATGATGAAGATCACGGCATACAAGGAACCCAAACGGGTCACGAAAAAAGGCAGCCTTGTCCTGCCCTATGATGATGCCTCTCTGGATCTGACCCTGAAAAACGCAGTCTATACCCCGGATACCATCCGGGAAGAAAGTGGCCGTATTCGTTTTATCAAGGCCTGTCCGACTGACCTGAATATCACGTTCCTGCTGGATGATACGACCTTTTCTAATTTGCTGGCATATCCTATGCCACGCACATCTTTTCCGGACAGTGTGGATGAAAAGATAAAACAATTTCAGAAATTATGTCATACAATTGACCCGAAGACCAGAGAGCCATTTTATCTTTCAATCAAATCATTGTCGATTCCGTTATTTGATAACGCCAGTAACATATTTGATGGTGTGTTAGGCTCAGCACAGATTAAGACGGAACTGGTTGATCTGACCGGTAGTCGTGTCAAGGCAAAGATTATCTGTACCTTCAAACATTCAGCAGTACCGAAATAACAAGGGTTAAACTGTGTACCAGGTCATTATTAAGGTTAAGGGTACAGATGTCACCAAAGATATTGATCTGCAATGGATAGAATGTCATAGCCGGATCAATCATATACCTGAACTCAGAATCAGAATCACGGAAGGGCCGGCACAAACAACAGAGTTCAAGCAGGTTGATAGTGGTAAATTTGCTATCGGCAAAGAAATTCAGGTACATGCCGGGATTGCGGATAAAGAAAAACCGATCTTTTCCGGCATCATCACAGAACAACATCTCGGCCTGGATCAGATGGTGTATCTGGATATCGTGGCCTGTGGCGATGCAATAAAACTGACCGAAGGCCCGGTAAACTTGTTATTTGAGCCGAAAAAATCTGATAAAGATATCATCGGCAAGATCTTCAGCAATGCCAAACTGAGTGCTAAGGTTGCTGACAGTAAGATCAAACATGGCCAATATTTCTGTTATCAGCAGACCCCCTGGCGTACCCTGATGGCTCGCGTGCTGGCGAATGGCTTTTTGTTTGCTGCTTTGCCGGATAAGAATGAGATCATTGATCCAGTAAAACACAGCCCGAAGACCCATAAGGTTTCATTATTAGATAGTGGCTTGCAAACATTTGAATTAAGACAGGATGCGCGTTCTGTCATCAAAAAGACTCAGGTGACTGCCTGGGATATCAAAAAACAGGCAAGACAGAAACCGGTCAATGGCAGTGCTTCTCTCAGCAAGCTGACCGGATCCGGCAAAGAAGATCTGAAGCTCAGCGATTATCTGCATCAGGATGCTGCCCCGTTAAGCCCGGAAGAAGTAACCGCAAAGGCAAATGCCCAGCAGGTCTATCGCACACTGGATCGTTTTCAGGGTACGTTACAGTTTGATGCTGAAACCTTCAGTAACAAGATCACAGATCAGATCAGGCTGGCAGAGGTCGTTGATCTGCAGGACTTCGGTAACACCTGTTCCGGTAAATATCTGGTAACGGGTATCCGGCACAGCCGGGCAACCAGTGGCTGGCAGATCAGGCTCACGCTGGGTGTACCACTGAATTATACGCTGTTTTCTGACTGGTTCCGGCCACCTCCGGTGCCCAATCTGACTGGTAAGGTCGCAGATTTTAAGGAAGATCCGGAAAAACTGGAACGTATTCCGGTCTGGCTGCCCACGATCACGGATGATAATAAAAAGGTGGTCTGGGCACGCCTGTTAAGTCCATTTGCGAGTGCCGGTGAAGGGCTGCATCTGCCCCCTAATAAAGATGACGAAGTGATTGTCGGCTTTATTGGCGGCGATAGTCGATACCCGGTGATCTTAGGGGCGGTACATAATCCGAAACTCAAGCCCCCGCTGGCTTATGACAAGGAGAATGCGAAAAAAGGCCTGATATTTAAGGACCCGGGAGATAAGGAGGGTAAAAAAGGCCCACTGGCTGCACTCCATTTTGACAGTAAAAAAAAGGTCATGCGGCTGCAGGGTGGCAAACAGGCTGGCCTGAATCTGGATGATAAGGCCGGGCCTGATCTGCATTTTACTAAAGACAGCAAAGACTCTTTTGACAAGGGCTCAGCACTCAGCAGTATCGTCATTGCAGAAAAAGAGATCAGTCTGACCGCAGATAAAAAACAACAACAGACGCTGGCGAAGAATATGGATATCAAAGTTGATGGCAATGTCACGGTGAAGACCACCCTGATGGAGATCAAATAATGACAACGACTTATACCAGCTGGTATTTTCCGCCGACCTTTAAGAAACCGGGCATCAGCCCGGAGATGGTGTCAGGTGAGTCCAGTATTGATCAATCCATTTATGTCATACTCAACACCTGTCTTGGTGAACGTCTGCTGGATGAATCCTATGGCAGCCATCTGAGTGAATATCTGTTTGAGCACATGGATGACATGATATTAGCTGATATCCGGGAAGATATTGCGCGTGCGATTGAAATGCATGAGCCCCGGGTCACACTGGAACAGATTCAGTTTGATACCAGTCAGATTTATCAGCAGCAGCTGAACATCGACATCCGTTATCAGGTTGCAGACAGTTCCGAACTGCGTACCATGACCTATCCGCTAGCCCTGACACCAGTGTAACCTGACGCCGGAACGTGACATTCATCATGCCTGAGATCAACACAAATCAGCCGGAACTGATTGAATTTGCGGTCGCCGGACAAACCCAGCAGGGACGCCAGCTGCCTGCGCTCAATACACGCTATACCGGCGTGGAAGAACGTGAGTGGCCGGACTGGTTAAACTATCTGTATCAGTTTTCGCCTTATATTCAGTTTTTTAACCACACAGGCGTCACCGCCGGCAACTGGCAGAATGCTATACCGGCACCTGAGCAGGTCAAAGCGCTGGAACAGGCACTGGTGACCGGCACATCTTTACCGGATGAACTCCGGGCACTGGTTGAGCGTCCTGATTTCAGTGCGATCCTGGCCTTTCTGCAGATGATGCAGTACCCACTGGAACAATACTGGCGTTTTACTGAACGGCATCAGCAATTTTATTATCAGGATATCTTATTATTCAGACCTGACCCACCGCAACCGGATAAAGGCCATCTGGTTCTGACCTTAGATGAGACCGAAACCAGTCTGACCCTGCCGGGAAACACGCAGTTTCTGGGTGGTGAGGATAGTGACGGGAACCCGTTGATCTATCAGACCACGGATGACCGTCTGCTGAATCAGGCACAGCTTGATCAGGTATACACTCTGACCCGCTATCCGGACAAAGAATTATTATTTCTGACACATTGTATTGATGCTGAGACCGGCATCGCTATTCCGGATACAGGCCGCAGAACCTTTGGTGAACTTCGTTCAGTCACACCGGAGGATGACCTGCAATACTATCCGGCGATTGGTTTTCGTCTGGCAACACCGGCTCTCTATCTGTCCGGCGGAACACGTACCCTCAGTCTGGTATTTCAGTTTGCTGAAGATCTGGATAGTGTATCCGCAGGGATGCTGGAACACTTAAGGACCATTATCCTTACGACCGAAGGTGAGCTGGAATTAAATCAGGAACAGACATGGTATCCGCCTGCAACCAGACAGATCAGATCAGAGATTATTCTGGACCCGCTGTTTCCCGGGATCGGCCTGGCTGATCCGGCAGACGCTACGGTACCCTATCTGGATTTTAAGGTAAATGATCTGACCGGAGAAGATGACGAAGACGAGGTCAGAGCCGGGTTGATACAGGCATTCAACCGGATCAAGCTGAACCGGATCACGCTGGATATCTGTGTGGAAGATGCCACCGGCCTGATTGCCAGTAATGAAAATGGTGCGCTGGATACCGAAAAACCTTCAACCCCCTTCACGTATGAGCCTCGTATCACCACCGCGTATGAATTTACCCATCCGGAATTGTTAGTCAAACCGATTCAGACAGCGCAGCTGAATGTATTCTGGTTAGATCAACCGGTTAATCAGACTGCTTGGGATGCCCATTATGAACCCTACCTGCGCTACCGGCACCGGGATGATGAGAAGCCGCCATCTGACTATATCTGGGATCCGAATCAGGCTGAAGTTTATCATTCAGATAAAAAAGACAAAGAGCCAGGACAACAACGGTTATTTACAGACCAGCCTGTACCGCTGACTAACAAGGCAGCACAACTACCGCCGCATCAGCTTGCATTTATTACGACAGAACGTACTGCAACTGTGCCCTATGCGGAACTGACACCGGATGCTGCTATGGCACATGAGTGGCCGGTCTGGTTTACGCTGCGCCTGAGTCATAATGATTTCGGTCATGCTGATTATGCCCAGGTCGTCCAGTATCAGGCCTATCTGGATCAGGTGCAGAAAGCGAATACGCTGGCCATGGATGATGGTGGTTCGAGCGATTCTGAACCCGTCATTGTGCAACCGCCCTATACCCCGTCTGCAGATAAAATCACCTTAAACTATACCAGTCAGGTCATTTTCACCACGCAGCCACAGACCACCACACAACAACATCAGTTATTTCATATCCAGCCTCTCGGACGACCTCAGGTGAATCAGCCGGATACGCTGAGGATGACCTTGTTGCCTGAATTCAGTCAGCTGGGTTATCTGTATCTCGGGTTGTCAGATTTCAGTACTCCGGGCCGATGTACCTTATATTTCCAATTGGATTCAGTTGACGGACGCAATATTAACGATAACCCTAAGGTACGCTGGTCTTATCTGCAGGGCGACACATGGGAACCATTTGATAAAACCGGCAGCCAGGCGCGGATCATTGAAGATTCAACGCTGCGCCTGCAGGATAGCGGACTCATCACGTTTGACCTGCCGGAAATTCAGACCCAACATTATATCGGGGATAACCGGTTATGGTTACGCTTCACCATCAGTGAAGATTCAGTAACAGAAACAGGCAAACCAGCCAACTATTCCAGAATGCGTTTTATCGCTGCACAGGGGGTCTGTGTCGAATTAGTCGGGACAGACATCGCGGCCAGTCATTATGATCAGCCGCTCCCGGCTGAGAGTATCACGGAACTGGTTGAGGCTGAACCCGGCATTGTCAGCATTGCACAGCCCTACCCTTCTTTTGCCGGCAAACCGGCTGAAGATAGTACAGTGTTGCCGATCCGGGCCAGTGAGCGCCTGCGGCATAAAAATCGTGCGCTGACGGCATGGGATTATGAACATCTGGTACTTGCTGCATTTCCTGAACTGTATCTCAGCCGCTGTTTCCGGAACGAGGATCAGGCCACCACCACACTACTGGTGGTTCCGATCAATCACGATCCGGATATCCTGCAGCCGAAGGTGCCTTTATATCTCAAACAGAACATCACTGACTATGTCAAGACGATCAGTCCGAGCGGCCATGATATTCAGGTGATTGATCCGGAATATATTGAGATACAGCTGAAGACCATCGTCAAGGTGGATGAAAATTATGATGGTGACAAGGTCCGGGTACAGGTCAGTGAAAAGATCAATGAACACATGACACCCTGGAATCGCGGGGCTGATCAGTCCCGCCTGTTAAGTGACCAGATTAACCTGACTGAAATCGCTGAGGCGATTGAACGGCTGGACCCGGTTCTGGGTGTTGCCAAGGTCGAGATACACGATCAATTTCCCGAAACTGCAGACGGCACACTGAATACCCGGCAGATCTTCGTCCCCGTGAAACAACATGAGGTCGTACTGATGGATGCAGAAACTGACTATATTGAAGGGGTTGGGATCTGGGAGCTGGAATATAACTTTGTTGTCACCTGAATCTTTATCTGCAGCACCATGTTACGGATAGCCTATATATGACACAGGTCGCCCAGCTTACCCAGACTGACCTTGAGACACAGGGGCAGAACAGCATCTGGCTGGTACAGGATGCCCTGTCGAGTATCGCTGGCTATACTCAGGATAGCTGGAATGATCATCATTCCAGCGATCCGGGTATCACGATACTGGAAGCACTGGCCTGGAATATCGCTGAACTCAGTCGACGTCTGTCCCTGCCGGTACCGGATCTGCTGGCGACTGACCCGAACAATGATACTGAGAATGCGATCACGCCTTATTATCTTGGTAAGGATATCTTACCGGGTAATCCGGTCACTCAGGCAGACCACCGGCGGCATATGCTGGATATTCCGGGCATTCAGCAGGCCTGGTTACATCAGGATACCGCCACCCAAGAAACCCACCTGTATATTGATCTGGACGAAAATCAACCGGATGCAGAATCTGATATCAGACAATTATGTGCTGAAGTACGGCAGCGATTTATTCGCGAACGTAACGTCAATCAGGATCTGGACAAGGTTGTTATCATTACCAAACATGATATCAGTATCAAACTCGAACTGATCTTAAACAAGGTAAATGATCTGATTACCACCCTGACGGATATTCTGCAGCGACTCCAGCTGGCGTTAGCCCCGGAAGTCAGCACACAGTCGATTGATGAACTGGTGCGTCAGGGTGTCAGTGGTGATCAGATACTGGATGGCCCCTGGCTGGAACAGGGCCTGATCACTGCAGAGGCGTTAGCTCAGGTTGGCAAACCAGACTGGATATACAGCTCACAACTGCTGAATATCCTGTCTGATATTCCGGAGCTGACACAGGTTGCAGCAATAACACTGTCTGATCAGGATAACCAGACAGATGATCCCTGGCGTCTGAAGGTAAAAAAAGGCCACAGACCCAGGCTGAATATCAATGAAACTCTGAACAATCTGACTCTGAAGATAGAGGGACAGATTCACCCACTGACCGATGAAGATAAACGCAAGATCAGAATAAGGCTTGCCACACAGGACACGATATCTGCTGAGACAGATGAAGCCAGTGTACTGACAGATTATCTGCAGACTAAATCACAACAGCTACACCATTATGGTTCTATTCAGCGTTTGTTTCCGACCCTGTATCAGGTTGCAGAATCACGCCTGAATCGTGAGATAGTGGCAGAAGATGCTGCGATTATGCAACTGAAGGGCTATCTCACCCTGTTTGATCAGATCCTGGCAGATCAGTATGCCCAGCTGGATAATCTGAAGACCGCATTTGCCCTGCCACACAGCACAGCGATCGCTGAGATCGGGGCTTTTTATGACCGGATGCTGGCCAGCGAGTCATTCAGCCCGACCGACAGTGCCAGATTCTGGCGCACCGTCAGTCAGTTACCAGTCACCCGCCGCAGTCAGCCGATCACAGACATTGCCGGACTGCAATATCTGCTGGGTGCGCATGATGCGCATTATCAGCAGGATGCGTTTCAGCCGATTGCAGAACCGCCATTCCATGCCGGTCAGCTGGACCGGCTGCGCCGCAGTCTGAGCCACCTGCTGGCCCGGTTCGCAGAACAGACACCTGACACTAACCTGCTGCAATACAAACCGGTCATTCACAATTATGTTGCTGTCCTGCAGCCTGCATACGAAAAGTTTAAGGCCGCACACAGCCGGATCCACGACCTGCCGGAAACAGTGTATGAAGATACAACAGAATTTGCCGATAAACTGGTCACCTTAAAAGAAATCAGCGATCTGGCACGCATCCTGAATAACTATCCGGATCTCAGCCGTTACCGGTGTGGTGGGTATAACTATCTGTTGCCACCCGGCGCGACGGCAGGCCGTACCGGACTGACTCAGCGCATTCTGACCTTTCTGGGCAGTACACCACAACGTCAGATGCCGCTGGCAACCGGCAACCGTGAAGGGATCTATCTGCTGGAAGCCGGTCTGTTACGTCCGTTGCCGGGAACGGAAGACTGGGATACAGAACATCTGTATTTTGTGATTCCGGACTGGCCAACCCGGTTTGCGAATACACAGTTTCAGACCCTGCTGAAGGCACAGATCCGCCAACACAGCCCGGTACACCAACAGACCTCGCTGATCCGGCTGGCACGACGCGAATTCAGTCTGTTTGAACGTCTGTACTATGCCTGGCTGAATGCACTGAATCAGCGCCCGCTGCACATAGAACGTGATCAGCAACCCCTGCCGGAACCTGCCGGAGCGGAAGTCCAGCTCAGACAGATCGCTGCGCACCTGCGCAACTTTATCCGGGCGCCAGCCAGACTGACGGACCAGATCTTACAAAGTCAGACCGAACTGGCATTACAGACTGAGATCAATACGCAACTGCCCGACACGGTGCAGTTAAGCGGATATGACGATAACAAAGTTCAGCCCATACCCGACCAGCAACTGAGACAACTGCAGACAGACCTGAACCAGTTACTCAACACATACCAGGCAGAACTCAACGGCCTGACCATGCCGGATCTGTTATTTGCGGTGAGCCATGAACAGATTGCCGCCATGGCAAATCCGGCTGCCATCGGAGAAGCATACATCAGCCAGAATTTTGTGATCGGCTATGCACCGCTGGATCGGTACCACCCGGGCTACCCGATCAGTACCGCGACTATTCATCCGCAGACACCAGACCAACCGACCTTCAGTATCGGCATTCAGACACCCCATCAGATACCATAACATCAGGAACCCAGCACATGACAACAAGACGTGACGATGATCGCAGCCGGTCAAAAACGCAGCGTGATACCCTCAAAACAAACTTTGCTGACAATGCCCGTCCGACCGGATCCCAGTTTGCCGAATGGATTGATCAGAGCGTCATTCAGGGCGACGATGGTTTCACGATCACACCTGCCGGGGCAACCCTGGACAAACCGCTCGACATCAATGCCACCAGACAACCGGCACTGAACGTCAGCGGCCAGACCCGGCTGAACGACACACTGACCGTCACCGGCGATACCGAGGTACAGGGTGAGCTGACCGTCACCGGTGCTACCGGACTGCAGGATACGCTGACCGTCAGCCAGGCAACCACACTACAGAACACCCTCAGCGTCTCCGGCGATACTAAACTGAACGGTAAGCTGCACGTCACTGGCGACACCACTCAGGATGGCACACACACCAATACGGGTGGCATACGCACCCAGGGCAATCTGACCGCAGAACAGGCGACGCACCTGCAAGGACCAGTCAGTGTCGGAGCGATCGGAGAACATAACGCCCTGATGCATCTGGCGCATGACAGCGATATTGGTCAGGATGTGCTGAAGATCACCCCCTATACGGATGGCACCACCCCGCTGGTGGTGGATGCTGCCAGCAACCTCGGACTCGGACAAGCTAAACCGGTCAACCGGCTGGACGTACAGGGCAGCCAGTATATCGGTGCTGATGTACAGAAGGTCGAACCACTCCACAGCCTCGGTGTGCAGGAACGTCTGGGGGTCGGTACTCCGGCACCACAAAGTCGCCTGGATGTCCGCGGCAATGTGAATGAACTGGCCCTGACCGTGCGACAGAACGAAACTGCCCTGCTCAGTCTGGAAACCGGTTCGGACAATACCCAGGCCAGGCTCGGATTCAGTGGCCAAACGACCTTGCAGGGCGGGCTGGAAGTCGGCCAGGAAACCCGGCTGAAAAAAGCACTCAACGTTACCGGTGCTACCGATCTGGCTGGTCAGCTGACCGTACAGAAAGACACGACACTGGAAAAAAATCTCACTGTCGCCGAATCTGCCATCCTGCAGGACACCCTCGAGGTCGAGGGCAACGCCCGGCTGGAAAAAACTCTGGCAGTCACCGGTGACACGCAACTGGATGCGCAACTGACCGTACAGGGCGATGCCCACATCAAAGGCCAGGTACATACAGAAGGCAACCTGCAGGTTGACGGCACCAGCACCCTCGCCAATCAGGCCACAGCACAGGCCGGACTCACTGTCCGGCAGTCTGCACAACAGACCGGACATACGGCACTCAGGATTGAAGCCAGCGGGGCAACCAATCAGGCACTGGCCATCAGACATGATCAGACCCCGCACAACCTGATCCTGGCCACAGCCGATAAGGTCGGCATACAGCAGGACACTCCTGCAGTCGGCCTGCATGTCGGCTGTGAAACCCGGATAGACCAGAATGCCACGATCCGGGGTGATCTGACCGTACAGACCGATGACCAGACGCCGCCTGGCCTGCAGGTCCAGGCCGGGCAGGTCGCGATCGGCAAGACCGTTGCCACCCCACCGGCTGCCATGCCTGCTGCAGGCAGTCCAGCCATGCCAGCACTGGATGTACAAGGTGACACACATATCGACGGTGCTGTGCAGCTCAGCGGCGACCAGATGATCGGCGGCGACCAGCAACTCAGCGGCAACAGCACGATTCATGGCGAAGCCCATATTCAGGGCCGTGCAACCGTCACCGGTGACATGCAGATCAACAACTGGGTCGAAATTCAGCCGGAACACATGACCCTGCAGACACACGGTGCTGAACCGATCCTGCACCTGAACCACGCCAGTCAGGCAGAACAGACCACCCAGCTGGCCGCCGGCAGCATCGGCATCAATGTCGCCCAGCCGACCCGGGCACTCGAAGTCACTGGCGACACCCGACTGACCGGACATCTTGAAGTCACTGATACCCTGACAGCTGCAGCAGGACAGATCACTGCCCACCAGCCTGCCACGCATGAACAGGCAGTGACGATTCAGGACCACCTGGCTGTACATGCCGGCGTGCATATCAACCAGCCGGACGTCACCGCACAACCGGTTGACCTGCACCTGCGCCAAAGCAGCACCGACAGCACCGCACTACGTATTACCCAACCCCGACACAACCAGCCTAGCCTGGTCGTGCGTGGTGACCGGGTCGGCATCAATACCGACCAGCCGGAACAGGCACTGCACGTCACCGGCAGCACCCGGCTGGACGACCAGCTGCAGGTCGGTGGTGCCACAGCACTGGACGACAACCTGACTGTCAGCGGAGCGACCCGGCTGGACAATACCCTGAATATAAAAGACCAGGTAACTGCTGAAGACAATGTGACGATAGCGGATAACCTGGGCCTGACCACACATACCCCGGATGCCCGGGTACATATCGACAATGTGCAGGGCCAGCAACCGACCAGTCTGCGCATTGATGAAGCAACGGCTGCGCCCACCCTGCTGGTCCGACAAAGCCGGGTTGGCCTGGGTACAGCCGATCCGCAGGCCACACTGGATGTTGCCGGCGATACCCGGATCCAGCAGAACCTGCAGGTCACGCAGGACATCAGCACCGATCAGGATCTGAGGGTTGCCGGACACACCAGGCTGCACAGCACCTTAGAAGTCGCACATGGCACCCATCTGGACGGCGATCTGACCGTTCATTCGGATGTGCATATCAGCGAAAAGATGCGCGTGACCGAGCAGGTGATCCTCGGCATCAGCCCGACTGATACCGAGGATGCGGCCAGCGTCAACCCGAGTGCCCAGCTGTACATCGACAACAGCCGCTACAAAGAGGCCCTGCACATCACCGGTACCAGCAGTGCGGGACTCATCTATCGCGATGACAAACTGGGTATCGGCCGGGAGCAACCCGGCCAGGCTCTGGATGTTGCCGGCAATGTCCACCTCGACGGACACCTGACAGTGGGTGACAAGGCAGAGATTACCGGTAAGCTTGAAGTTAACAATACCGAGATTAAAGAAACCCTGACTGTCGGACGTAACACCCACCTGAAAAGTGATCTGACCGTCGATCAAGACACCACTCTGAACAAAGGCCTGAAGGTTGTCGGTAAGGCCAAACTAAAACAAGGTCTGAAAGTTGTCGGTAAGGCCAAACTAAAACAAGGTCTGAAGGTTGAGGGCGAGACAACACTTATCGGCGACCTGCAGGTGCAGCAGGACACCAGCCTGAAAGGAGACCTGAACATCACGGGTCGTATACAGGCTGGTATCCAGACTGACGCCAGCCGGGCACACTACTATCTGCAGAGTCCGGGGGATGACACCACCCCGTTCATTCTGGACAAAAAAGGCCGCGATCCGGGCCAGCCCCTGTTACAGGTAAATGCGAACGGCCATATCGGCATCGGCACAGCCACCCCGCAGGCGACACTGGATGTGAATGGCAGCCTGTACGCGACCCGGCTCAACACCAGCAGCATCCAGGCAGACAATACCAAGGCCAGGCAACTGCAGGTCGGCACCAGCCAGACTGTAGTCGGCATAGATGCCGACCCGCATCTGGGTGCAGACCGGGGTCGCGATGACCTGCTGGCCACCCAGGCAGCCATCAAGGCGTATATCCACGAAGTCGCCTCACCGTTCGGCAACAGTCGACGCACCATCACGGTCTGTTCGCAACACCAGTTTGACGAACAGTTCAATAACCCGGCTGATGCCACCATCCCTGCAGACACCACCATTATCCTGCTGCCGCCGGATCATCAGGATGACCGGACCGCAGCCTATCACCTGAAACGAAGCGTGCGTCTGGAAAGCGGTGTCAGCATCATTGGCTTTAACCCGCAGACCACAACGATCCGGAAGCAGACGCCTGAAGCCCGCTTTGAACTGATCGGACGCTCAGACAATCCGGTACAGCACGTGACGCTGGACGGCTTTACTTATGACGGATGCAATCAGGTCAGCAACCAGAACGGTGCCGCCTTCTATCTGCAGCACGCCGGATACTGCACCCTGAACTGCCACATCAAAAACCACGTCACAGCATTGAACGGTGGTGCCCTGTATGCCGAACAGGAAGGTAGCCATTATACGGTCAGCCAGATAGAAGCCAGACATATCCACCATTGCAGTGCGCACCGCAACGGCGGGGCCGCGCACGGCCTGAGCGAGTCAGTCATCCACGCCCATCACTGCACCGCTTATCAGGGTGGTGCAGTCGCCAGCTGTGCCACCAGTCAGGTCGAGGCCTACCATTGCAGTGCCAGCAGCGATGGTGGTGCCGCCAGCCATGCCGACCTGCTGCAACTGCTGGCCCGCTATTGCCAGGCCAAAAACGGTGGCGGTGGGGCCTACTACTGCAAAGACCTGCTGTGCACCGGACAGTGGTACGGCAACAATGCCACGATCGGCCCGAATGTCTATACAAATGACGACCGCAGCGACGCAGACCACAAACAATATTACTGGAAGGCCGACTATCTGGGACAGCGACTTACCCAGGGTGCAGGCGAGTGGAATTACTGCAACACCTGAGTCAGGGCACGACTGCGGCCATTCATGGCCGCAGACACTCCCCGGAAAACAGCCCCGGGTCATGCCTTCTTCCACGCGTCATTCTGCGCGCAGCGAAGCGCAGTCGCAGAATCCATCTGAGGCGTTATCCGGATCCATCATGCACATAGTAATACCGAAGCTGAGCGATAAACATCTGATCATCCGCAACTTTATAAACAATCCGGTGCTCATGATTCATACGCCTGGACCAATAACCGGATAAATTGTGTTTTAGTGGCTCAGGTTTGCCAATGCCATCACAAGGATTGCGCTGAATATCTTTTATTAAGGCATTGATACGCCTGAGCATAGATTGATCAGCTTTTCGCCAATACAGATAGTCGTCCCAGGCCTGACTGGAAAAAACAACTTTCATTCGATGAGTCTGCGTTCCGTGCCCTTACCTGCTTCAAGCTCTGCAATTGACTCCAGCAGATGATGCGCATTAGCCGGTGATCGAAGCAGATAGGCCGTCTCCTCCATGGCCTGAAAGTCATCTAAAGAAATGATAACGACAGGCGTCTCCCGCTTACGTGTAATGATCACGGGTGCATGGTCATGGCAAACTCGTTCCATAGTTTTCGCCAGATCGGCACGTGCTGCTGTATAACTTATAACATCCATTAAAACACCTCAGTCAATGAAAGGTACAGAAAACTGTACAGGTAGTTTAGCAATGTACGATACTGGAATCAACTAAGGCGATCTCTGAGTTAATTCATACCATTGTATGTGATACGCTCAGTTTGTTGCCGGAGAGCAGATCAGAATAACGCTTGCCAGAAACCTGTGGTAGCAAATCACCACATCAGTTTGAAGCGCAACCCTGATCACTTGTTCGGTATCAGTGTATTTGTAAGTCACCTGAAAATAATTCTGCCAGAGATACGATACCCGCTTATGCTTCTGGCAGATACCTGTCGTGATCAATTATTTATCTGATCGGAGCACCTCACTATGTATCAGGCCCGGCAAAAAAAACACAAGGCCAGACAGATGCAACCAGTACAACGCAAAAACAAGACTGGCATTCCGGACCACATCAAGGCCGGAACCGAATACCTGACCGGCGTGGATCTGAGTGATGTACGAGTACACTATAATTCGCCTAAGCCAGCACAACTGAATGCGCATGCCTACGCACAGGGTACAAACATCTATGTCGCACCCGGACAGAAAAAACATATTGAGCATGAAACCTGGCATATCGGCGGGCAGCAGGCACTGGGACGAGTACCTGCTACTACACAATTTGCCGGTCAGCCAATCAACGATGACCCGGCATTAGAGCGCGAAGCTGATGTGATGGGCCGGAAGGCTGCTCAGACAGGCCGTAAACTCATTAAGAATACACAACTCAGGCAAAAGAAAGCAGACAAAACCATAACCGCAGGACATCAGGTTTCCCAATTAGGGAAAAAGGCTAAAAAAATATCAGAAAAAGATATCAAGGCAACCAAAGACAAACATGGTATCAGCAAAAAAGCAATAATAAAACTAAAAACGCATAGACCACCTTATGCGTTAGGACAGGAATTGAAGGTATGGCGAAAACAGAAACGGTCAGATGGCACGTGTATTTGCCCGAACAGCGGAGAAACCATCAGCTGGGATGAGAAGTCCGGCAGGCAGGGCGTATGGGATATGGGCCATAAATCAGGTCATGAATACCGCAGTTTATGGCAGAAGCTTGCAGACGGGAACATTGATTACGACACCTTCCTGCAGGAATACCAGAATCCTGATAACTATCAGGTCGAAGACCCGACTGCTAACAGGAGCCATCAGTATGAAGCAGGCTGATAAACAGATGACAGATAAAGAATATAAAGAAATAGCTTCGAATATCTGGCAGAAATATGTCCCGAAATCAGGACAATCTTCATGGGTTGAAGGTGAACTCATCAGATCAATTGAGAAACTAAGAGATGAAGCACAACGCAATGGGAATGGGAATGTCAGAGCTTCATGCCATATAAAAATGGTTGAATATATCAGGAAAGTAATAGGCGATAGCAATATATATGACAAAAAAACAAAACATACAACAGAGCAGTATTTATCGGAAATCAGTGATTTTGAAAGACCGTATATAGAAGATGAAGCCTACAATGAATTAACAAAAAGAGTGGTTGAATGGCATATCCATCACAACGGGCCTGTAAAAAGAGAGTATGATGATACTATGGATTGCTGAAAATATTTCACCAGGAGAAAAAATATGATGGCCATGATGCCAGAAAAAACCGCACATCATGCTGCAAAGAAAAAATAAAAAAAGGTTCTGACAACATCATACAAAAAGTTGTTAATCCCGGAATCAACCCGGGTATACATAATTTACATTATAATAATGCTGACTATTTTTATAATCCGATTGCAAATTTCAACAATGGCCAAGCTGCTAACATCGGACATGCAGCATTGATGGCAAGACCCAACCCGGAGCGATACAGAGGTAAAGGATACTTGTATGATCAGGTGAATAATGCAGAACGACTGGTAGCCAATTCCGGTCAGATAAATAATGTGAGAAATGCGACCAGCGATAAAGGCCACAGATTAGCCAAGCAAAATGGTGGAACCGCTAATATCAATAATATGTTCAGACAGGACCCGGCAACAAAACGGGGCTTGGTTGACGGAGACCCGAACTGGCGAAGAGCTGAAGATGATTTTCGCAACGCGTTAAATGCACCACAACCCGGAGAAACACATGCACTATGGGTCTTCGGCTACTCAAATGACAGAAATGTTGTCAGAGGGCATTAGAACAATTATCTCGGATTTCAGATAAGGATTGAAGTATGTATGCATATATCAATAAAGTGAAAAGAAAGGCTGTCGCTGACCGGGTTTCTCAGAGTAATGGCTATGAAAGACAAAATCCGGGGTCTGTCGGACAATATCCGCAGCTTGTTGCACAAAAAAAACTACAGAATATAACGAACAATAGACACCAACCCGCTCAGCTTGGGAAACTTCCGAGAAAAAATCGCAGAACGATGAGCGTCCATGACAGAGAGGCAAGAAGAGAAGCAGGTTATTCAGCGACCACAGGCGGTGGAACCACCGAATTTAACAATAATGAAGGCAAACTACCGAAGGCTTCAAAAGGCACACATTATATTGAAACAGATTCAGGGAGAGGCAGAGAAGACCGGGGGGCAAGAAGGATTGTCTCGTTAGTTAAAGATAACAGTGGGCAGGTTATCAGACGATATATTACTTATGATCACTACAGAACATTTAAGGAGATGCGGTGAACAGAACCTGTATTCCAAAGATCGGAGGCGGTTCGGGTAGCCGTAGTAATCACTCCCTCTGATCTTGCTTACTATCTTCTGATTAAGTCGTGCAGCTGAATATTGAACAGTGTGATTTTCAGATTGCTTATCAGGGCAAACCGCCACCACAATCTGATATCTGGCAACAACGGTTCTGTCAGATGCTACCCGGTGCTGTGTATTCAGTAATCCGGGATGCCTGCGCGGCAGCTGGTATTGCACCAACAGCTTCGATCACACTGCCGGACGTTGCACTTAATCTGCCACCGGTTGATTATGTGCTGTTTGACCGGGCACCGGCTGCATATCTGCAACATTATCTGATGCCGGTTCTGCGCGATCAGCTCGCACCGATACTGGCCACCTCCCCTGTTACTGCAACCCCACCTCCCGATCCGGCATCTGACGCTGTCGCAGAAGAAACGACTGCGAAATCCGGTGCCTCAGCCTGGTCTGATATTGAGGCCGCACTACTCTCCGGACAAGGACCCCTGGCAACTTCCGGCGATGCACTGATCGCTGCCTTGTTGCAAACCCTGACCTCTGCAACGCCGCCGCCCCTGCACCGCTGGCTGTTATTACCACCGGCTCGGCGGCGCCTCTGGTCTGCGTTGCGCCAGTCCGGTTGGGCCACACAAATGCCGGTAGTCCTGCAAGCCGTGTTTCCGGAATCGCAGGTTCAGCCGCTATTGCCCAGCCTGCTCACTCAGGGTCTGTCCCCGGCCCGCCACTTGGCCTTATGGGAAACAGTGCTGTCTGTTCTGTCTGACTCGTCCCAGAACAACGTATCGACAGTACTGCGTGTGCAGTCTTTTACGTTGCTGAACCATACCAGCCTGTCTGACGCTGCATTACAACATCGTCTGGCCCCGTTGCGTCGCTGGCTGGTGCAATCAGCTCACCCGCTCCCGGCAATACAGTCCTGGCTGGCGATCACACGGGTGCAGGGGATTCGTGATCCGGATCTGACCAGTCTGGACCGGCTGCTGGCAATGGCCCCAGCCACTCCCGTATTGCCGGAGACACCATCTGAGCAGAATCAGGTGCCTGTGCCTGCACTGGCCACCTGGCGTACTTTGCTGTCACAGCTGCTGTCACTACAACAGTGTTCCGGCGATCCGGCGATATATCAGCGGCAGATACGCTCTCTGCTAACCTGGCTGGATACTTGTGATCCGCCACCTGATCCGGTCGTGCTGCAGCCGGTCATCACTGTTCTGCAACGTGTTTCGGCTGCAATCGCTGGTTGGCTGCCGGATGCCTCTGCCAGGCTGCCACAAGTGAATACCTGGTTACAGGCGCTATCCACCGGCAAGCTCCCCCCGGCTGATGACTGGCCTGAGCTTCAGGCCGCACTGTGCGCCGATCACGCACTACCGCATCAGCTGCAGACTGCCTTATGGTCCCTGTCAGAGGGTGCTGCTGAGGCTGTCCGCACCGATCTGTTACCGATTCTGCGCACTGTCCGCACCTTGTTGCTGCTGCGTGAATCGCCCGCCGTGTCCTGTGCTTTGCCTCTGTTGTCTGATCCGGTTGCGCTGACCGGTTGTTTTGACGCCGAGGCCTGGTCTGTAGCCGGTTCTGCAACCGATCTTACAGATCGGTTGCCTGTCGTGCTGACTACGATACTCTGGCAGACTATACTGCCGCCCACGGCCCTGACAGCACTGTCGCATTTTGCGCATGCACCTGCCGCAGCTTCAAAAGAACACCTGGTATCAGTGCTGCACAACCTGGCTACTGTCGCTGCAAACACCGATCACCCGCTGATCTCACCCGATGACATCACAGAACTGAAGACCTGGTATCAGTCTGAATGTGACATTCTGCACGATGTCTGCACCCTGCTTGAATCCGTACTGACCCTCTGGCAGCAGGATGTCCCTGCGCCGCTATCTGTTTCTTTTACACCAGTCTGTTCCGGGCTGACTCAGTTATTGCAGCAGTTGCGCTCACAACCCGGTATGGTTGATCGTATCTCTTTGTTACGGCTGACCGCCCTGTTATCCTTATTGTTGTCAGTCTGGCATTCTCCGGCAACAGGTACCAGCGATACAGCGACTTGCCGGACACGGGCAACCCTGGCAACCCGCTGTCGTACACTGCAGGCAAAATTATCAGCACTGGATAAATCTTTGTCAGCAGATTTCAGCCGGTATGCAGGCTGGTGGTTGCCACTGGTTTCTGCTGTACCCGATCCGGTACTCTCTCCGGCATTGTCGGCACTGGCAGATCATCTGACCCGTGCGGATAATACAGCAGCTGATGCTGATTTCGACACCGCTGTACAACACTTACAGGCTGCAGCAGCAGCGCATGCTGCCACTCAGGAAGACATACAGGCGCACGCGCCCCGGCATAATGCAGCGCAGGAAAGCCTGACCTTGCTGACCCGCAGCCAGCAACAAACACAGACGCTGTTGACATCCTGCCACCTGCCTGAAGCGATGCAGCGGGTGCAGGACTTTATCACCCTGTCTGAGCAGATGCAGACGAAACAGCAGGACGCTGGCCAAGCCTGCCGGGACGCCGGTCTGGTATTATTGTGGCCGCATTTCAGAACCTTATTTTCCCGCCTCGCCCTGCTGGATCAGCAGGCGGCATTTGTCGATGCAGCGGCCCGGCGCAAGGCTCAGGCCCTGCTGATTGCAATGCTGGACGCCGAACCCTGTTCTGAGATGTGGTGTGTTGCGAATGTACTGGTTGGTCTGCCGGCGGATACGCTGATCTCCGAACCGGTATCCCTCAGCGCGGATGAACTGAATCAGGTTGACCAGCTACTCACCTCAGTCATTGCGCAATGGTCAGCATTAAAACAGATGTCACTGCCAGCCTTTCGTGCCTTATTTCTGCTGCGGGAAGGCACCCTGTACCCGGGCGTTCAGGATGTGCGCCTGGCGGTCACGCAACATCCGGCCGATGTACTGCTCAGCAAGCTACCCTGGGGCATCGGGATCATTGCCCTGCCCTGGTTACCCGCCAGACTGCTCCGGGTAGACTGGTCCGATGGCCTGAACTAAACGAGTGCTAATTGCCTGCTCATGTCTGATCCTCGCCTCGCTCAGAATTTCTGTGGCCTGACATTCGCCAGCCCACTCGTGCTACTCTCCGGCTGCGTCGGCTTCGGTGAGGAATACACGCGTGTGCAGGGCTTTTCTAATCGCGATTGCGGCGCAGTTTGTCTGAAGGGCACCACCGGCGCTGTACGCCCCGGCAACCGCCCGCACCGGATATACGAAACACCGCAGGGCATGCTGAATGCAATCGGGTTACAGAACCCGGGCGTGGATTATGTCATTCAGCAGATTCTACCGACACTGGATTTCAGCGAGACACGCTTTATTGCCAATGTGTCCGGCTCCACTCTGGAAGAATATCACGAAGTCACACGCAAATTTGACGATTCACCGATTGATGCGATTGAGATCAATATTTCGTGCCCGAATGTCAGAGAAGGTGGTGTTGCCTTCGGCAACGACCCGGATATGTCCGCCCGGGTGGTCGCTGCCTGTCGCAATGCAACCCGCAAACCACTGATCACGAAGCTATCGCCGAATCAGACTGACATCGCTGATAACGCACGGCGTTGTCTGGAGGCTGGTTCAGATGCGTTTGCCGTGATCAATACTCTGATGGGGATGGCGATTGATATTGAATCGCGGCGTCCGCACATCGGCAACAATCAGGGTGGATTATCCGGTCCGGCAATCAAACCCATTGCATTACTCAAGTGCCATCAGGTGTATCAGGTCACTCAGCCGCACCAGGTCCCGATCATTGGTCAGGGTGGCATCTGTAACGCAGAAGACGCGCTGGAGTTTTTCCTGGCAGGTGCCAGTGCCATCGGCATTGGCACAGCCCTGTTTTACGACCCGCTGGTCTTACCCCGTATCAACCAGGGGATACTGGACTATTGTGAACGGCACCATATTGACCATTTCAGTCAGCTGATCGGTCAGTTACAACTCTATTGAGGCCATATTATGCGTTCAACACCAACCCGCCCATGGCTCACGATCTTACTCGGCGGACTACTGACCAGTCAGATCAGTGCTGCACAGCCGGATGAAGTCCGACTGAATCGCGCCTATCAATACAGTCTGCTGGATGCCTCTCGTGTGACTCAGGAAGAAATCAGCGATCAGTTAAATGCGATTCATCCGGATAACGACAGCCTGATCTGGAACCAGGACAGAACCAGACTGCTGGTCGTTACCTGGAAGTCACAACAGTCGTATGCAGACTATCTGCAGCCTGAGACGACCACGTCAACCAGTGAAGATTATGTCGTCTGGGTCACACTCGCACCACAAGTACAACAGTTCTGCCGGAATTTACCCGAAGATCACAGCAAAAACGGTGGTCAGGTCACTCTGCGACTGAAGCAGTATCTCGGTCTGAATCATACCTGGGATTATGACGTATTCGTTGAGCTGTGGGTGTCACCGGACGATCTGTTCCGGCCTTGTGTTGATCCGGAGACGCAGGATACACAGTGTAACCTGAGCTTTGGTAAAGACATTCCTGTCGTCAGAAATATCAGAGATTATAAAAGTTTTTATCAGAACCTGTACTACACCAGCTTCCGTCGTGCCGGTGGCGCACCCTGGACCGGCTTGGGTTATACTTATAACTGGGACCGGCGTGGTCTGTCTGAAGTCGGTGCCAGCGAATATATTCTGGTACCGGGTGCCGCCTATGAAATCAAAGATGCGGTTCCAACTCTGACCTATTGCGGGCTATCTGAATGACGCTGCAGCAACGCCTCACTGAGCGGCTACAAGCTCAGTTCACACCTGTCCATCTGGATGTTGTGAATGAAAGCAACCAGCATAACGTCCCTGTCGGTGCTGAATCACATTTTAAGGTCACGCTGGTGTGTACGCAGTTTGCAGAACAACCGCTGATCAGGCGCCACCGCGCAGTCTACCAGGCGCTGGCAGGTGATATTCAGGCGGCGATTCATGCACTGGCACTGCATACCTATACGCCGGAGGAATGGCAGGCCAGAGAAGCTGAGGTACCTGCCTCGCCGCCGTGTCACGGTGGCGGGCGGTCAGAAACCTGACTTTGCCTGAGAACCATGGGTGGGTTTTCCCCACCTCACTTTGCTAACCAGCCCGGAATCCAACAAGAATCTTGCAGGAGACCCGCTATGACTTCCCGACTTCATCATACCCTCACCGCCCTGTTAGTCACTAGCTTGCCAGCCATAGCACATGCGTCCATCATGATGCTGGATCGCAGTACCCTGCTCGGTATTGACAATGCGGCCAATCGCACTCACTTCAGCCACAATATCCAGTCTCTGGAACGCCAGCTGATCGGTACGCAGGCCGCCAGTAAGGTACGGGTGCAGCAACATATCAACCAGACCCGGGGCAGAAAAGAAGCCAGCGTTGTGACTGTCTCCGACTATGTCAGTGCCCGGGCGCGGGCCAGGCAACTCGGTCTGCGCTGGGCCGATCCCACCACCTGGGGCGGAAAAAGCTGGGAGATCTTTTCACCCGACCAGCATCAGGGTGAACGGGCCGCCCTGCTGACACCCTTCAGTGACCTGGATCTGCAGGCACTGCCGACAGACATACCAGTCGTGGCACAGCCAGCCGGGTGGGCCGTCTGCCGGGTAGCCGTACCGCAGGGCACCTTCCTGTATGGCTATTATGACGGCGTCCGGCCACAGTGTACTGTCGGCGATCCAAACACCATGCAGTGGGATGTTGCAGCACAAGGCTGGCAACATCCGGTCACTGTGGATGATCAGACCAGCCGCATACCCCGGCAGCAAACCGATTTCAGTGTCCTGCCGGCAGCCGATATCAGTACCCTGCCACCGCACCACATCCTGCCTGCACTGGTCCGGTTCACACAACAGGCACATGGGTTCGCCAGCGACTATGCACCGGATCGCAGCACCACCCTGTGGCCAGCCGACACGATGGGCTACCAGCTCGGACGGCTGGTAAACGACACCGGTATAGTCGATATACAACGACATACTGCAGCAGAAATCACCGTACATCCACTGCAACAATGTCACTTCCGGGTGCAGATCCCACAGGCGGACAGTGCACAGCCCCTCACCCTGACCTACCGGGCCCAGGCCAGTCAGCGTCAGGACAACCACTATCGCTGCCAGGTGACAACCGCTGACCTGCAACAATGGCTGACCGACCAGCAGGCTATCCATGCCGGAATTGTCGGCACAACGCCCGGCGACCTGGCGTTTCTCAGCGTCAGCCTGCCATACACCTACGACATCATACCGGGTGCACCTGCAATCAGTGCCGACCAGCGTACACAATTGCAGGCCATGCTGGCAGACCTGCCCAAGTTGCAGGATGCGGTAAGACGCGACTATGAAACTCACATAAACAGTCCGGTAGTTCCAGCAGGATTCTTCGATCTGAAACAGTTGGCGACGCAGGACCTGCGGAAAAAACCACTCGCAGAGCTGACCACCCTGATCCGGTATGCCTTTCCGGGTAAACGCAACATCACGCGCCTGCCAGAAACCTGGCGTAAGATTGTACCCCTCACAACAACGTTGCGTATTCAGAATACAACATTGCCAGACCAGACTCTGGAAGCCCTGACACGAGAATCTGGCGTACTGACTCCGGTGCTGTTATCCATACAATCCAAACAGCATCATCAGGAACGTCTGCGCCAGTTCACACAATGGCAGGCACAACTGACGGACCTGCTCGCAGGCTACGGTGACAACAACCACCGTGATCTGCTGCGTGACGAACGTTATCGTGAAGCACGGCACAGGCAGCTGCACAACCTGCATGACGACATGAAAAAGCTGGATCGCATTGATTATCTGCAGGGTTGTGGTACACAAATACCAGATCAGTTACAGACACATCCGGAACAGTATTGTCGCGACATGGCGACGCAGGCCAGGGAATTAGAACAACAGATTACCGACACTATCCGGGACGGATTACCACACACCAGCTATCTGCAAACCCTGCACACCCTGCACAAAGCGGCTGATGACGACCAGCACCTGCACGAAGTCACCTTCACCACACTGGAGGCCTGGATAACATCCAGCAAGCAGGCCCTGATACAACCTCAGCCAGGCGACTGGGAGTTTGGCCATGCGATAGTGCGCTACAGACAGGGCGTGACGCGGTATCAACTATCCTGGAAGCTTGACGCCGAAAAGTTGCGCCATATCTTCCAGGTACTGCGCCAGCTACAGCAACAGGGAGAACTGGTCATTACAGAGACCACCTCATTCTCAGAGGTTGCAGCACAGTTTGCCGACCTGTATCAGACCGTGCAGGCCCGGGCCGATGGACATGACGAGACAACAGACAACATAGCCAATACCCCGCAACAACCGCTGCATATTCTGGCGGCGCAACCCGGAGAGACCTATTTCCCGATCACGGCGGACCAGGTAGCCCGCTGGCCCGGGCGGGTCAGATCTTATGCTCAGGATCGCCTGGCAGATGGTGCCGGTCCGGTCCGCTGGGCACTGGCTGCACAGGGCGCAGAACCCCCCCCACTGCAGACAGCGGATGACGAGCATAACCTGCACTTCAGAATACAGCCAGGGCAGAGTTACCGGCTCTATCTGGCACAGGACAATATAGAGGCCTGGGCCAGCAGCAACCTCTACCTGGCAGAAGGACAGCTTGCCGACCTGCAGGCAGACACGTGGGCAGATGACCAGTATCATCTGACCTTCAGTGATAGCACGGCACCAGTGGTACTACGCTACCAGAGCCGCACCAATAGTGGTCGGGTCTATGATATATCAATACGCTTTACGGCATCAGACAACCCGACTGATGTCGCTGAATCAGGCCAGCTATTGCATGAACCACGCTTCAACCTGGCCATTGCTGATGGTGCAGAAACAGATGACCTGTCTGTGGAACTGACCGCCGCTGACCCGGCGTCCGGCAGGCTCCTGTCCGGCATCACCACCCGACTGAGTGACTGCCTGGAGCGATTTGATCAGGGAGACCGGGCGTGTCAGCACAGTACATCATTCAACACACCGCAGCAGCAGAACGACAGAGTACATCTGCAACCTGGCTCATTCTTCACGGTTGCCCGGGTAGTTAATCCACTGCCGTCGCAAAAGATTGTGCGTATACCTGTCACCGTACAGGACAAGCCACAACAACTGATCACACGTGTGGCAAAGACCGATGGAAGCGGCAATATCCGGGGCTACAGCCAGCGCTGGCACACCATACATAACCAGCAACACAAGATGGGTGTTTATTACAACCCGGAAATCACGCAGGGTACAGAGCCACTCCTGATTCGCCCGGTATTCTGGGAGATGCCGGCATCAATTGCACAGGATACGCAGATTCTCGGTACCAGCCTGAGACTGGTGCATGCTGATATGCCTGTCACCTTACAGCGGGCACTCACCACTTACAACAATTCCGCTGACACAACCGATGCAGCAATAACTCTGGATGATCCATATATTCAGAATGGCAGTGCTGATGCAGAACACCTGTCTGACAACAGTGCTGACTTGCTGTTGCAGGGGCAGCAGGCCCCGAGCTTTGTTTACGATAGTACCTCGTTGCAACCCGGAGCTTATACCTTCGAAGTCATACAAACTGTTGACACAGAATATGATAAATCATGTCGTCTGCCAGTGGGTAAAACTCAGGTTGCAGGCGCACACTATTGTGTCATCAGTCCACCCCAGCCCTGGGCTGCAAATGCGCTGCAACGCCAACCCGCTCATCCCCGCATTATCACAACACTGACAGATACCTTTACAGTCACGGTTCAGGCACCGGCAGCACGGCCTGATGCTGACATCTTCGTCACGAAAGACGATATTGATAAACCGATTGAAATTGCACCGGATATGCAATGGAAACCCGGTACCACACTGACTCAACCCATAACTGCAGAGCTACCTTATGCTTATGATATATGGAACATGCAGACTGCACCCGCGCAACAAATCAGCCACTCAGGTATAGGTTATCAACCTCCGGCACTGAGTACGCGTGAAAGAAAACATCTGGCATCCGTACTGGAGAAGATGGATTATCGCGTTGTCACCCGACAGCCCATGCTATGCCCGGTGAAAGCAGACAGTAATAAACCCAATCATGCGCTATGTGATAGTCTACCACTCAACGATATGACTGCTCTGGAAGAAAAAATAGCAATATATGACGATATACAGTTCGATTTTGACCAAGGCACTCTGATTCTTAATAACCAGGATGAATTACCTGTCAACATCAGCAGAATTCTCAACCCTGCCGTGGCGATGATATCTGCCAGAAATGTGAAAGACCACGTACGAGAGCACAAATTAACATATATTTCATTAGCTATTCTGGGTCTTGCCACCTATGCAGTCCATCAGGCTTATGATCTTCCCTATACGTTACGTAGTATATACATGTTACTTAAACCGGGGGAAAAGAATCCATATAAAGGCGCACTATCAGGTGGCTCACCCGATCCAGCAGACTTGATACAATTTTTCCTTGAAGCAGAAGGTATTCAGGATACGCCTTTAGCAAAGAGTGTTTATGTCAGACAAAATACACAAAGCTACCGTTTTTATCCTGATAAAGCAGAAGACTGGGAAAATTTTATTACTTATCATGATGGTATTGCAAGCAGAAAAGATAACGATATTTACATTACGATTAAAGATTTAGAATATTTCTGCTTATCTGTTGAGCCTCACGAACTTGGTGTTAGTTATATAGAACAGATGACTATCGTATTGCCAGACCACCATTGGGAAATGCGCACATCCTCCCATGGAAAAAATCCTACACGTTACTGTCTGGATAAGAATGCGACACAGAGCCTGAAAAAACATTTACAGGCAGGAACTCATGTTGAACTACAGCTGGAAGTCCAGCATACAAATAATCAGATAGATGTCGTGACCAGGAAACTCCACTCTCTGGATAAAGTGCTGGATTCTCTCACTTCAATTGTAACTGAATCATCCCAGAGTCCTGCCATAGTTATTGAGGACTATGTTGCTGATGCAACAGGTCGCCAATTTCGTGTTGATCTGAACGATATCAGCCTGTCCGAACAAGCCATTGCCCGCAAGTTTGGCTTAGCAAATAATGATGTTAAGCTTCAGATTCAGGCAATCAAATTTCATACAGGTATCGGAAAAAAGAATACAATTGACCTGAATATACCAGATCAGAACTTTATCAATATACCCATACAGATTAAAGATACAGAGACTGCCACAGGGCAACCGCTTCTGTCACTACATGGTCAGACAGGCGAGGTATCACCTACCGGCAACCACTGGTCAGGAGAATTTGAGATTCTTCTGGATCTTACACTGAATAACAAACGGAAGACCACTATTACTAAAAAAACTAATGCTTTATTAGTGCCTTACCTGAACCCGAAGATTTCTGTTTACTGGGAAAATTATCATAGTCAGAATACTACGAAAAAAAATACGCTTGGACTGGATGTACAACCCAGTATGGGCCAATCACTGGATCTGGATTGGGTAGATAAACATCTGATTGATATCGTCAATCATTATTACAACCCGATTCTGGAAAAGCTGTATACTGATCTGAATACAGCACAGAAAGTCAGTCATCTGATTGAACAGACAAGGCCAGACACTGATCTGGATTCAGGAGAGATAGTCTGGTTGCATGCCACCAGATTCCCGCAATGGAAGCTCTACCTGCCTACTGAAGATTGGGAGAAAACAACAAGTGATATAGTCAGCCTTGAGCCAGAAAAAATACACCTCGGACATATTGATACAGACAGTGGTATTGAATCAATCTGTCAGTTAACAGATGGTAACAGTAAATGTGAAATTCTTGCAGAAGACCTCAGCACCTTCTGGCAAGAAATGGAAGACGAAAAGAGTATAACAGATGGGTTAAAAAATCTGTTAACTGACGTGTTAAATGGCGACATAACAGGCCTGCACTCCAGACCATTGAGCACACAACATGATCTTTTTATCGGGCTGAGTCGTGAAGATGCCGAAGGATTACGAGCACTACGCAGTACCAACGAGAAAATTGAAGAAAGTTACACGCTGCAGAAGCCAGTACTGTTATATGCAGTGCAGGATTTTCCGGATCAGTTAGCTGAGATAGAAAAAGCTGATGACGTTGTAGGTCTGTTATTAAATCTATGGAGTGCTGTGGTAGAAGATATCCACACGCAGTGGAAAGATTACTATAACAAAATAAAGGATAATCAGATGTCGGATATTATTCTGAAAAATGCTTTTCGTATAGCTGTCAAAACACTAACCAGACTCAGACATCCAAGCGAAGAGGAAGAAGAGGAAGAAGAGGAGGAAGAAGAGGAAAGAAGAATAATGATTAATTTCAGTGCCAACATGCAACTTAATGAAGCAACCTTACGTGAAAAAATTCAGATGGAATACAATTCGTTTGGTATAAGCGATCTCGACAATGTAGTGCTTAATACAAACTTTCCATTTGCTATCCGAAAATTAAAAATACGCTGCCATGATACGGATACAGGGTTGCTCACCTTAGATCTGTTAAGGATAACAAACCATTATGACGAAGCAATAAGCGATCAGAAACTAGCGTTAAATACACCATCAAGATGCAAGTTTGATATATCTTTGTATGGTAAAAGATCTAATTTAATTTATCTTCAGGAAGATTTTCAGGATGAAGATGCTGCAAATCTTTTTCCTGAAAGGATCAGGTTTAATCATCGGTTTACCACTGAACCTCGCAATTATTATGATGTAGATCTTCGTATCAGGGAAACTGTCAACAATGCAATTTTTTCCTTGCTGGTTAATAATGAGGTAAAAGATAGTAGATACATGTTGAATATTGAAGATTGCGATAGAATTTTTTATAATTATGGTCAACCGGGGCTTGCTCAAGCGTCCAGATACCAATATGGTTACTTTGGCGAGCAACCTGAAAGAAGTATGGGGAAACAACGTGTTTTCCGCCATCAGTACTTATGGAAAGAATATAATTTTTTAAGTCATGCGCTGAAGGATGTTCAAATAACATCCACATTTTACCCGTTACGGAGGACTTACATTTTTTTTGAAAACCAAGACCAAGTTCATCTTGATGGACCGTATGACCCGCTTATTTATCGTAACATAGTGACCAGTATCCCAGACACCAGAATTGTCAGATCAATACGTAATTTAGATGTTATTCCCGGAAGTTTTCTGGAGAAAATGATAAATTACTTCCAGATTGACAAACTATATAGACACGATCCTTATCATTTTTTCCAAAGAATAACTGGCCGTATGGAAAGAATACATGGCCGTATGGAAAAAAATATGGACTCTTTCTGGATGGGTTCAATGAAAGTTGCTAAGCTAATATACCTTATCAATACTTATGTGGCTGATTATAATACCGGTAATTTGTTAAGTGATGTCATAGACTATAGAAACATCACACTGCAGGATTATCATAATACCCGGGATTCAGAACAACCTGATGATATCCACATATCTGCACAACGACTGAAGTCTCTCAGGCTGGCCGAAGATTTATTGATGTTTTCAGACAGTTACCGATATACGAGGATAACCATGAAACGTATATTTAATGTCATCCGGAATCAGACTATAACTGAAACATTCAGTAGAGAGCTTCCAAAAGCGATATTATTGAGTACCTTGCAAGCTATATATGATGCCAGGAAAGTAAGGCGGTTCACAAATAATAATCCCGACCGGATAATACCGTTTGACACAAGACGTTATTATTATAACTTTATGTTCAGATTTAAAGATTGGTACGAAAACTATGCTGTCGGAAATATAGAAAACGCACGTACCGCACTCATGCAGAATAACAATCCACAAAGAAGACAAAAGGTTGCAGATCAATTGATCTGGAACTGTGAGACCACAAAAATACCATCCGTAATCTGCCTGAACCAAAAAGAATTAAGGACATACATGAGATCAAGAGAGGACGTGGGCCTTGTTGACTCAAATCTTCTTGATAGTATCATTCGTCGGGTATATCAGCAAGGTGGTTCCATAAGCCCTATTGTAAGTGGAGAAGAACTAGCAAATCGTTTTTTCACCGGAAAAAACAATATTCCATATTATAGGATGGGCTCATCAGAGCTTAATGCATATTATAATCAAATAGAATCTGACGAGAATGTCAGGCAACAAGCAGAGTTGATTTTTGGTCATTCACTGAGAGAATATGGAACGACTTCCACTTATGCCAGGGATCATCATGTATGCCGCGATATTTATGGCATTCCTATTCCTGTTTATATTACTAATGATCAAAGGCAAAGTACATTCGTAGGAAAACTCATCCGCCGACATGGTTACTCAAAGGACTACATAGGACTGCGCCCTAACCCTTGTGAATAATCGGGGTGTCCCGGTCCCTCAATTCCTTTTCCCCCTTCAAATGGGGCGATATTCACACCGAGGGAATGGCAGCCAGAGAAGCTGAGGTACCTGCCTCGCCGCCGTGTCACGGCGGCGGGCGATCAGAAACCTGACTTTTTCAGACAGGCTTCGGCAGACTGATCTTCAGGATAACATAACCCAGCAGACCGGAAGCGAGTGAACCGATAATAATACCCAGCCTTTCATCAAATAACAGATTCGCTCCGGCTTCTTCGAATGCGAGCGAACCGATAAACAGGCTCATTGTAAATCCAATGCCGCCCAGCACTGAAACGCCATATAAGCTAAGCCAGTCTGATCCTTTCGGCATTGCAGTAATACCGCAACGGATACTCAGCCAGCACACGCCGAAAATGCCGAGCTGTTTACCTAAAAACAATCCGGTAATAACACCAACCGACACCCCATGTGTGATCTGATCCCAGCTGATACCTGCCAGATTCAGGCCGGAGTTCGCAAATGCAAAAACTGGTAGCACAATCAGGCTGACCATACCATGTAAGTTATGTTCCAGACTTTTTACCGGCGATATATCAGGTTGCGCCCTGGAACGCATCGGAATCAGTAGTGCCAGTATCACACCGGCAAGTGTGGCATGCACACCGGATTTTAACATAGCGACCCACATGATCAGGCCAGTAAGGAGGTAAACCCTTTTATCAATAACATCTTTCCGATTCAGATACACCAGCAGTAAAATACACGCAGCTAAAAAATATAATGCAAATAGTGAAATATCTGCCGTATAAAAAAATGCAATGATAAGGATCGCACCAACATCGTCAAATATGGCCAGAGACACCAGAAACACCTTCAGGCTTCTAGGTACCCGCTTACCCAGCAACATCAGTACACCCAGTGCGAAGGCAATATCTGTCGCTGCGGGAATGGCCCAACCCCGCAACGCTATCTCATCATCAGCATTAAAGTACCAGTAAAACAGTGCAGGCACTATCATGCCTCCTGATGCACCTGCTGCCGGTAAAATGATGTTACTTTTATGCGATAACTCACCCTCCACCAGATCACGTTTTAATTCCAGCCCGACCAGAAAGAAAAAAACTGCCATCAACCCATCGTTGATCCATAGCAACATCGGTTTCGCAATGACTAAACTACCGACCTGAAATGTTACAGGTATGTCCAGCAATGCTTTGTAATACAGTTGCAGTGGTGAGTTAGCAACTATGATGGCTGACACAGCTGCCAGCATCAACAGCACACCACCGGCAGACTCTGACTGTAAAAATGTCCGGAGTCCGGATGTCTTCTTAGCAATTGTCATACTGTTTCCTGCTGCATTGTGGAAGATCGTGCTATCAGACGCAGACGCAATGCATTCAGTCTGATGAAGCCAGCCGCATCTGCCTGATCATAAGCCCCGCCATCATCTTCAAAGGTCGCAATATTTCTGTCAAACAGACTGTGGGTGGCAGAACGACGACCGACTACTGTGACGTTGCCTTTGTACAGTTTCAGCCGCACATCGCCGCATACGGTCTGCTGGGTCTGATCTATCAGTGCCTGAATCGCCCGGCGTTCCGGGCTCCACCAGTAGCCGTTATAGATTAACGTTGCATATTTTGGCATCAGCTCGTCTTTCAGGTGTGCCGTTTCCCGATCCAGAGTCAGAGATTCCATCGCCCGGTGCGCCTTCAGCATTACGGTACCGGCGGGCGTTTCGTAACAGCCACGTGACTTCATTCCGACATACCGGTTTTCCACAATATCACTCCGACCCACACCCTGTGCACCCGCCACCTGATTCAGATACGTCATGACAGTTGCCGGACTCATTGCCTGACCGTCTATCGCAACGATGTCGCCCTGCTCATACGTCAGTTCAAGGTACACCGGCTGGTCCGGCGCCTGTTCCGGTGCCACCGTCCAGCGCCACATGTCCTCTTCCGGTTCAATCCACGGATCTTCCAGCTGATCACCTTCGTAAGAGATATGCAACAGGTTCGCATCCATTGAGTACGGCGACTTTCTGTCCTGCTGTGCGTAATCTATCGCAATGCCATGCTGCGCGGCATACTGCATCAGTTTTTCACGCGAAAGCAGATCCCATTCACGCCAGGGCGCGATGACCCGGATATCTGGCTGTAAACCATACGCACCCAGTTCAAACCGGACCTGATCATTGCCTTTACCGGTTGCGCCATGCGCTATCGCATCCGCACCTGTTGCCTGTGCAATTTCGACCAGTCGTTGCGCAATCAGCGGGCGCGCAATTGAGGTCCCGAGCAGATATTCTCCTTCGTACAGCGTATTTGCCCGAAACATCGGAAACACGAAATCACGTGCATAATCTTCGCGCAGATCTTCAATATAGATCTCACGAATCCCCAGTCTTTCGGCTTTCTGCCGGGCTGGCTCAACCTCTTCACCCTGGCCCAGATCGGCTGTGAAGGTCACTACCTCACACTGATAAACCTGTTGCAGCCATTTCAGAATAATAGACGTATCCAGACCTCCGGAATACGCCAGTACAACTTTTCTGATGTCGTGTGACATATTTCATTATCCTTTCATCAGCAATTCCCGCTGCCATAGAAACCCCCAATAAAAATAAGGGTTGTAAGGGTGGGAAAGAAAAACTTTTCG